>NZ_JBCGDO010000002.1:0-235236 GCF_038739835.1 Flavobacterium aureirubrum | reverse complement strand
GCTGTTTACAGACGGTCAAGGAAACCCAACCCAAAATCCTGAACCGTTTAAACTCCCTTTTGGCGAATATATTTTAATAAAACAATAATCCATTTTCTAACCCAATAACCCCGATAGCGCATTCTATTATAAAAACAATGAAAAAATTTAATATACTAATACTAAGTCTATTTTTCACAATTTTATCATCTGCTCAAATAATTGATAGATATGATAACAACACAATGATTGGCGATGTTAATGGTGCTTACTATAAAGATCTAACAAATTTCAGATACCAGTTTGTCGGTACTTGGAAATATACACAAGGCACTACATCACTAACCATTATGATTCAAAAAAGAGATAATTTAAGTACATTCGATGGAATAAATAGTTACAGTCAAGACCTCCTAGTTGGAGAATACCGCTATGTTGAAAATGGTATAGAAAAAATCAATACACTACCTAATATAAACAATAATTACGGTACAACTTACAGAGATAATAAAAAACATAATCTCTTTGGCTGGATGCGTTTAAGACGCTCAACAAGTTTCCCACGATGTAACGAATGTGAACCCAACGAAAGAAGGATCGAATTTTCATATAATGAACCAAACTACGATGGTATGGGCGTAGCAAACGGACATCTTGTCGTAAGACCATATCTAGAAAATGGAATAGAAAAAATCAAAGTTTGGTTTTACACCACAAACAACGTGCTGTTTACCGACGGTCAAGGAAACCTAACCCAAAATCCTGAACCGTTTAAACTTCCTTTTGGCGAATATATTTTAATAAAACAATAATCCATTTTCTAGCCAGCTCCGCAAAGTCTCCCGACTTTGATGAAATATTGAAAGTAGAACAAAAAGCAACACATCTACAAATTATTTATATTTGAATACTCATCAAAGTGGGATATGAAATTAGTAGTCAAGAAGTATAACATTATATAGCTAATGAAAAGCGCTTTAAATAATTTAGTAGCTCAAAGTCGGGAGGCTTTGCGCAGCGGAAGAATTAAAAGTGCACATTATCCAAATTTTTATTATGGTGGATTAAATTCAAATGCATCTCCTGCACCAGCAATTATAAATAATGCACAGATTGTGCCATCAGTAATTATAAACATTCAACAATGAAAGCATCATTAATATTAATTACATTGTCAATCGTTTTAAACAATACGGTTTTTATTGAAGGAAAGAATTACAAGGGATATATTTTTCCAAAAGAATATGAAAACAAGTATTTCATTAGAACTACTAATAAATTTTTCACGCCAACTGTTGATGATGTAAAAGAAGTTGAAAAATTATTAATCATTAAATCTAAAGATATTAAGAAAAATAAAATATCAACTCAAAATAAATGCTGGAATTATAATAATTTGTGTAAATACAATAGGCAGTATTTTGGAGAGTATGACGATAATGATAATAAACTGATTTTTATAAATTTTGTATTAAAGAAATCAACACCAAACTATTGGGATAAAGAAATAGTGATTTTGTTAGAGGACAGATGTGAAAATGTTTGGAATGACAAAATTGCAATAAAATGATCCCCGACAGCGCGGATTTGCAATCCGTGCCCCAGCTCCGCAAAGTCGCCCGACTTTGCGGAAATATAAAAAGTAGAACAAAAACCAACGCATCTACAAATTATTTATATTTGAATACGCATCAAAGTAGGATATAAAATTAGTACTCAAGAAGTATAACATTATATAGCTAATGAAAAGCACTTTAAATAATTTAGTGGCTCAAAGTCGGGAGGCTTTGCGCAACGGTGAACACGAGTAGTAAATTTCAGAACACGAGTACTGATTTTCAGAACACGAGTAGTAAATTTTAGAACAGGAGTACTAAATTTCAGAACACGAGTAGTAAATTTCAGAACACGAGTACTGATTTTCAGAACATGAGTAGTGAATTTCAGAACACGAGTACTGATTTTCAGAACTTGAGTAGTAAATTTTAGAACAATAGATCTACATTACAGAATACAACAATTTATCAATACAATGTCTACTCTCTTACAAACTGCTAATTCAAAAAATCGATATAAAACACTATTTTAAATTCTCTTTTTATACTTTTGCACCATTATGGCAAAACAGGAAGATATATTTAAGAATGTAGTTTCGCACGCAAAAGAATACGGATTTATTTTTCCGTCAAGCGAAATCTACGATGGTTTAAGTGCAGTTTACGACTACGCACAAAACGGTGTCGAACTAAAGAAAAACATCCGCGAATACTGGTGGAAAGCCATGGTGCAAATGCACGAAAACATCGTTGGGCTAGATGCCGCGATACTAATGCACCCAACCACTTGGAAAGCATCAGGCCATGTCGACGCATTCAACGACCCATTAATAGACAACAAAGACAGCAAAAAACGCTACAGAGCCGACGTTTTAATTGAGGATTATGCCGAAAAATTAAACCTAAAAGCCAAAAAAGAAATCGAAAAAGCCCGCGAACGTTTTGGCGAAGCTTTCGACGAAGAACAATACAAAACCACCAATCCAAGAGTGATGGAATACCTTTCAAAAGAAAGAGAAATTCTAGAACGAATGGGTAAATCATTAGGAAACGGCGATTTAGAAGATGTAAAAGCATTGATTGAAGAGTTAGAAATTGCTTGTCCAGAAAGCGGTTCAAGAAATTGGACCGATGTAAAACAGTTCAACCTAATGTTTGGCACAAAACTCGGCGCATCTGCCGAAAACGCCATGGATTTATACCTTCGTCCAGAAACCGCACAAGGAATTTTTGTTAATTTCCTCAACGTTCAAAAAACCGGTAGAATGAAAATTCCATTCGGAATAGCACAAACCGGAAAAGCATTCCGTAACGAAATCGTAGCAAGACAATTCATCTTCCGCATGCGCGAATTTGAACAAATGGAAATGCAATTCTTTGTAAAACCAGGCGAAGAAATGAAGTGGTACGACTACTGGAAAGAAACCCGTTTGAAATGGCACCTTTCATTAGGTTTAGGCAAACAAAACTACCGTTTCCACGACCACGAAAAACTAGCCCATTATGCTAACGCTGCTGCCGATATCGAATTCAATTTCCCATTTGGCTTCAAAGAACTAGAAGGAATTCACTCAAGAACCGATTTCGATTTAAAAGCACACGAACAATATTCAGGCAAAAAACTGCAATATTTCGATAACGATACTAATTCAAGCTACGTGCCATACGTTGTAGAAACATCCGTTGGATTAGACAGAATGTTCTTGGCCGTTTTCGCAACATCATTAAAAGAAGAAACACTAGAAGATGGTTCAACAAGAACAGTGCTTTCATTGCCATCGGTTTTAGCACCAACAAAAGCAGCCGTTTTACCATTAATTAAAAAAGACGGTTTGCCAGAAGTAGCAAAAGACATTATCGAAGACTTAAAATGGGATTTCAATGTTGCCTATGATGAAAAAGACGCTGTAGGAAGACGTTACCGTCGTCAAGATGCACTCGGAACTCCATTCTGTATAACAGTTGACCACCAAACGCTAGAAGATAATACAGTAACCATTCGCCACAGAGACTCAATGAAACAAGACAGAGTAGCTATTACAGAATTGAGAAATATCATTAACCAAGAAGTTTCGATGAGAAATTGGTTATTGCGAACGAAATAATGCGTTGCAAACTATAAAAAAGTAAAAACGGGATCTAAAATGTAGTCCCGTTTTTTTTTAAATTAATATATTAAATGTAAAAACAATTGTTCTTAAAAACCTGCAGTCAAAATAGCGATTGCCGCAACGATTAATACCAACCATGTTCCCGCGCCAATAGCATAATTTGTCCACACTTTATCCTGCTTTATCTTTCGAGCTTTTGTCTTATAGCCATTTACATAATCAGGATTACTCAAAAAAGCCACATTAGGATAATTTAAATTACTAACATCAGGCGGAGTTGAAGAAGTCGCGATGGCAGGAACAAGTCCTAAAATAGGAGAAAAAATACTCGTAACGAGCGTTCCAGTGCTAGCTGTTTTATACTCTTTATAATATTTTAGAGCATCTGATTGTCCTTGAGCAAAAGGATCATTATTTATAAACGAAACTGTTCCAATATTTTCATCAACAGCAAAAATATCTTTGGTCCCATTTTCATAACGAATGAGTAACACCTCCGATTTCAGTATAGAAAAAACAGGACCGTTTAAGTCATCAAATTTTTTATACTTTATTTCTGTGATAGCTACTTCAAGAACTTTACACGAAATATCCTCACCTGTCTTTGTAGTCAATAAGTCTTGAGCAAAGCCAATAGTGGTTAACAAAAAACAAATAAAAACAACGCTTTTTTTCATGGGAATTGATTTTACATTACTATCATGCCTTTTAAAAACTGCTTTTAAGTAAAACAATTTTTAAAATCGGTAGCCAATACTAACGCCACCTCTACCTATAATAGTATAATCGCGTTCAAACTGATTATTAAACAAGTTGCGACCAACACCAATATTCAATTCTAAAATCAATCCTTTCTTGGTTACCCATTTTCCACCAAGACCAACACCTATCGCAAAATCGGTCAAGTTTTTTCTCTCATAGCCCGAGCTAAAATTGTCTTCATAAACATAATCGTCTACACTATTTAACATTCCAAAGGCTTCGCCAAAAAATCCGGCAGCAGGTTTCTCCCCAAAATAATAGCGGTAATAAGCAGTTGCCGTATAATTAATATCAAAAACATAATCATCAACAGGCACAGTAAGTGCAAATCCGACCGCCGACTCCTCATTTAAAATGCGTTCATAGGTAACTGCAATACTTCCTAAAATCAAAGCCAATACATTTCCTTTAATTTCATTTTTTTTAAAAGAAACTGTTCGTTCAACAACAGCTTGCGACTGTGTTACTGGTTTTTGTGGTTCGTTAAAAACATCTTTAGTTCCGTTCTCATAACGAATGAGTAAGACCTCTGATTTTAAAATGGTAAAAGTAGGTCCATTCGGATTATCAAATTTCTTATACTTAATTTCTGTTGTGGTAACTTCAAGAACTTTAGACGAAATATCTTCGCCATTCTTTTTAGTGAGAACGTCTTGAGCAAAACCTAAAACTGAACAAAGCAATAAGTAGAGAACAATAATAAATTTTTTCATAAAAGGTAATTTTTTCAAATATAAAATAAAATACAACACGTTTAAAAAATCAGATTTATTTAACATATCTATCGGTTGACAGAATTTTTTGTAAGTGTATACTTAGATTAAAAAGCACATATTAACAGTATCCTCATTTCTGTCAACATTTTTAAAAAAATACTACCATACCTTTTATTTTCGTGCGAACGAAAAACACATCAGTTTCCCCAAACTACCTGTGATTTAATCTTGTGATGCTTTCCCAAATTCAAGGAAAAGCTACATGAGCCAATCGTATATTATTATAGATGACAATCAAGACGATGTCGCGAAAACGCAAGCCATTGCAGAGCGATTTCGTAATTTGTCTTTTCTGTCTTATGCCAATAATTATGACGATGGTGTAAACCTTATTTTGGAGCACCAACCGCAACTTGTTTTTCTTGAAATTGATCCCGCTGACAAAAACAGTAATTTGTCGTTAAGTTTAATAAATGAGTTGTACCGTTACTTACCTGTAGTTCCAAAAATCATCATTACTACTAACACAAAAGAATTAGCATATGATGCACTGAAATATGAAGTAATCGATTATTTACTAAAACCAATTAATGTAAATGATTTTAGAAAAGCGATTTTAAAATTTGACAGAGCAATAAAATCCAATTTACCACATTCAGAAGTTAAAAATCCTGTGGCTACTTTTGAAGTGTTAGACGAAACAGTAGTGGAAGAGTTAGAAACAGAAAACGAAATAGAAATAAAAACTAACACAACTGCTGAAAAAGCAATTGTAGTTCAGAAAGAACAATCGCTCATCATTTGTGTGAAATCCTATGGTGATTATCGTTACATCGACTCAAACGATATTCTTTATTTTGAAGCCGATAATAACTCCACTGATATTCATTTGAACAATGGCGAAATGATTACTGCTTTTAAAACCCTGAAACATTTTGAAACGGTTTTACCGCAGCTACAATTTTTGCGCATTCATAACAGTTACATTATTAACGTAAATCAAGTTTCGAGAATTCATACTGGAAACACTGTTTGCTACATCAAAAATTCTACTACCAAACTTCCATTCTCAAAATCCTATAAAGAGAATGTAGATTTGATTATAAATCGCATTGCTGGAGGAAACTATTTGGAGATTTAAAACTTTAGTCATCCACAAAAATTGCCAATTATCAACAAAAACGGCAAAAACCCAAAAACCATCCACCACGATTTGGCTATCATTCACTATCAAACGACAGCATTCTACCATAAACCCCTGAAATCATGGGGATTTACAGAGACATCCTTTTTAGTTTTACATCGTGAAAATATCACAAGCCTTAAATCAAGTTTTGGGTATGCGCAATAAATTAAAAACAAAATCATACTAATAAAAAGTCTCAAATTATGAAAAAATTAGCAACAACATTCGGATTAGTAGCTTTAATGCTAGTGGTTACATCGTTTACAACTCCAACTGATACAGGTGGAAGAATACCAAAAGGTTTTGGTATAGCTTCTGAAACTGGTGGAAGAATTCCTAAAGGTTTTGGAATAGCATCTGAAACTGGCGGAAGAATTCCCAAAGGTTTTGGTGTAGCTTCTGAAACTGGTGGAAGAATTCCTAAGGGTTTTGGATTTAATCTTGAGAGAGGTTACATGATGCCAGCAGTAAATTAATTACTTACTCTTTCAATATATTTAAAGCTATCATACTTTGGTAGCTTTTTTTTATTGTTTATATTTACCTTTTTTAAAAATCATCCGTTGAAAAAAGGTTTAATTTTAATTTCTACTTTACTTTTCTTAAGTTGTAATGAGAAGAATGGCAATGACGAACAACCGATTAATAGTAATGATAGTTTAAACTATTACAGCAAAATATTATCTGATGACAAAAAAAGTTATCAAGAAAAAGTAATTGCCTCAAAAAAAGCGGTTGAACTATCTAAAACCAAAAAAAACAGTCAAGCAAAAAGAGAGGCTCTTGTTAATGTAATAACCTTTCAAGTAATAAACCAAGACTATTATAGATTTGACTTTACATATAAAACATTACTTCAAGATGCGATCACTGCAAATGACTCTATAAATATTGCGAATGCTTATCGCTACAGAGCAAGCTATTTAAAGAACAATACCGTTTATGATAGCGCTTTTTATTATTATGGTGAATCAGAGAAAATTTATGAAATTTTTTCTGATGAACTTAATTTAGGAAACACTCTATTAAATAAAAGTGTTGTTCAATTTTATTCAAATGACTTTTTAAGAGCTGATGTAACTGGAGTAAGAGCTTACAATATTCTTAAAAATCTTGATGACAACTACAAAATCTACTTAATTTTAACCGTTCTTGGAAATATAAATAATGAACTCAGTGAATATGACAAAGCACTAGAATATCATAAAGAAGCTTTAAAAATCATCGAAAAATATGATATTGATAATAGCCAACATCCAAAAGCTACAGTCATAAATAATATTGGTCATACCTATAAACTCCAAAAAAACTATAAACAAGCAGTCGTTTATTTTAACTTAGCATTGCAAAATAAAAAACTGCTAACAGACACTCCCGATTTATATGTTTTACTTTTAGATAATCTTGCCTATTGTAAATTTAAAATTAAAGATTACGCTGGTTTACCAGGAATGTTTCAAGAGTCGTTAAAAATAAGTGATAGTCTACAGTTATATTCTAATTCAGTTTATACTTTAAATCATCTTTCAGAATTTTATGCTGAGAAAAATGATTTAGAAAATGCTAGAAAGAGTTCAGAAAGAGCCATAAAACTAGCTCAAATCACAAAATTACCGGTTGATATTTTAAGTGCGCTGAAACAAAGTTCCTTAGTTTTTCCATCGGATGAAGCTAGAAAATATTCTCAAGATTACATCCGAATTAATGACAGTTTACAACAAAAAGAACGAAAATCGCAAGAAAAATTCGCTCGAATTCAGTTAGAAACTGACGAAATTATTCAAGAAAAAGAAGGTTTAGTAGAGAAAAACAGAACATTACTTTATGTTTTTGTAGTTTCCTTCATTCTTGTAGCCTTATTATTTATCGTTAGAGCACAAAGAGCTAGAACTCGAGAATTATTATACAAACAGGCACAACAGAAAGCCAACGAAGATATTTTTAATTTGATGATGTCACAACAATCTATTATTGACGAAAGCAGAAATAAAGAGAAAAAACGATTAGCACAAGATTTACACGACGGCGTATTGGGCAGAATGTTCGGTTTGCGTTTAAATTTGGACAGTTTAAACAATAATAACGACGAGGAAACCGTCAAACGCAGATTTGAATTATTAAACGAACTCAAAACCATAGAACAAGACATTCGCGAAATTTCACATGATTTAAACAGAGAAAAACAAGTTTTAATTAATAACTTTGTTTCCATCGTTCATAATTTATTAGAAGAACAACAATCTTCTTATCAGGCCAATTTGAAATATACTATTGACAACAGCGTCAATTGGGACAAAGTCAATAATACTGTAAAAATCAATATGTATCGCATATTGCAGGAAGGCTTACAAAATATTAATAAATATGCAAATGCAAAAAACATAAGCATAGAAATAAAAGGCGATAGTGAAAATTTGTATTTAAAAATTAAAGACGACGGAATTGGTTTTGATGTTAATAGAAAAAGTAAAGGAATTGGCATGCAAAATATGATTTCAAGAACACACGACTGTCAAGGTATTATCGATATCAGTTCAAAAAAAGACACTGGAACTTTAATTGCTATAACTATTCCATTAGTAAATAAACAAATAATTGTAGAAGAAGCATGAAAAACCCAATGAATATTTTAATTGTAGATGACCATCCTTTTATTATTGAAGCTTACAAAAACGCCATTAATAAATACAGTCAACAAGGACAACAGTTTACAGTAACCCAAGCTGGCAATTGTAAAGCGGGTTATGAGTACATAGTTGAGGCAACTGAACCTTTTGATATTGCATTTTTTGACATCAGTATGCCAGAATATGCCGAGAAAGGAATTTATTCTGGAGAAGATTTAGCGATGCTTATGAAAACCGAAATGCCAGATTGTAAAATTATCCTTTTAACAATGCACACGGAGTTATTGAAAATAAACAATATCATTAAAAACATCAATCCAAGTGGTTTAATTATCAAAAACGATTTGACTTTTGACGAATTGCTATTCGCTTTTGATAAAATAATTAAAAATGAAAGTTATTACAGTCAAACCGTCATAAAATTGGTTGGCCAAGCACAATACAATAACATCGAATTAGACGTTTTTGATAAACAAATCTTATTTCATTTGTCAAAAGGCGTAAAAACAAAAGATTTACCACAATATATTCCGCTATCGCTTAGTGCCATTGAAAAACGAAAGTTGAATATTAGAGAAATTCTTGAAGTAAAAGGCGGAAGTGATATCGATTTAATTCGTGAAGCGAAGCATAAAGGTGTCATTTAACGATTATACGGGAAACCGTAATGAAATATGCGGGAAACCGTAATTGAATACTGGAAATCAACAACTAATTTAGCTAAATGATTACAGGGTCAGTTTTGTAAATATATTTTAATAAAGTAACCAAATTATTTACAAGACAAAATTTAGGGGAAAAAGAAGCCGTCTCAAAATTTGAGACGGCTTCTGGTTTTTTTGTAAAACAAAATTCTCGAAAATTAGTTATCAAAAATGAAGTTTGCACGTTTGGAGATCGAAATAATTGACACAAAGCATGTTGAGTTTACTACTCTTCCAAAGCATTCCATCCTCGAGCTTTTAGTGGAATTTTAGTATTGGCTCTTGTGATTAAGTGAATACCTTCGCTTTCTTGTACCATGTGTCCAATAACGGTAAAATTGGGGTTTGCTTTTATTTTATCAAAATCTTCTAAAGCTATTGTAAAAAGTAATTCATAATCTTCGCCACCATTGATAGCTACTGTGGTAGAATCGATATTAAATTCTTCGCAAACGTTGATAAACTGCGGGTCAACCGGAATTTTTTCTTCATACAAATTGCAACCCACTTTTGATTGTTTACAAATATGAATAATTTCAGACGATAATCCATCCGAAATATCAATCATAGCGGTTGGTTTTACATCTAGTTTTGACAATAATTCTTTAATATCGTGTCGCGCTTCTGGACGTAATTGTCTTTCTATCAAATAAGTATACGCATCCAAATCGGGTTGATTGTTTGGATTTACTTGAAATACTTGCTTTTCGCGTTCTAAAACCTGCAAACCCATATAAGCCGAACCTAAATCGCCTGACACTACCAATAAATCACCTGTTTTGGCACCGTTTCTATAAATAATTTCTTTTTCATTTGCTTCCCCAATAGCGGCAATCGAAATAATTAATCCTTTTTGAGACGAAGTAGTATCACCACCAATAACATCTACATTATAGAATTTTGCAGCCAAAGCAATTCCGTCAAATAATTCTTCCAATGCTTCTAGCGGAAAACGATTAGAAACTGCCACTGAAACCGTAATTTGAGTTGCTCTAGCATTCATCGCGCAAATATCAGAGATATTAACGACAACAGCTTTGTAACCCAAATGACGCAACGGCATATATGCCAAATCAAAATGTACACCTTCAATCAACAAATCAGTAGAAACGACTGCTTTTTTGGTACCAAAATCTAAAACAGCAGCATCGTCACCAATACTTTTGAATGTTGAGGCGTTTTTTACATCGAAATTTTTCGTTAAATGTTCAATCAAACCAAATTCTCCCAATTGTGACAGTGACGTTCGTTGTGGTGTTTTATCTTCTAGCATACTATTTATTATTGAAAGTCGCAAAGTTACTATTTTAACAACTAAGTCAATTACTGAAATGCGATGTTCCTTGTTTTAATTTTTTTTAGAAAACAAATTGAAGAATGACCTAATTATAAATTTATCTAAAACGGTGGTATTATTTATTTTTAAATAAATATATTTGAAAATCATGTAACATTTTAGTGAAAAAGTAACCTATTGTAAAATAAAAAAATCCATTTTATGAAACTTCAAATAAGTAACCTTAGCAAAACCTATCCAAATGGCGTAAAAGCATTAGATAATTTAAATCTTGAAATTGGTACTGGAATGTTTGGACTTCTTGGTCCAAATGGTGCTGGAAAATCATCTTTAATGCGAACCATTGCTACACTTCAAAAACCAGATAATGGCAGCATAACTTTTGGTGATATCAACGTATTAGAAGACCAGATAGGATTGCGAAAAGTACTAGGTTATTTGCCTCAAGAATTTGGGGTATATCCAAGTATGTCAGCTGAACGATTGTTGGACTATTTTGCGCAGTTAAAAGGTATTTCTTCTTCAAACGATAGAAAAGCTATTGTAAAACAAGTGCTTGAAGTAACTAATCTTTGGGATGTTCGCAAAAAAAGTGTTAGCGGTTATTCTGGCGGAATGAAACAACGTTTCGGAATTGCACAATTGCTTTTAAACAATCCAAAACTGATTATTGTAGACGAACCAACAGCAGGTTTAGATCCAGCTGAAAGACACCGTTTTTTAAATGTCTTACGAGAAATTGGAACCAATCATACCGTAATTTTTTCAACACACATTGTAGATGATATTAAAGAATTGTGTAAAGAAGTAGCGATTCTTAACGGTGGAAAAATATTAATTCAAAACACGCCAAAAGCTGCTACCGAAACTTTAGAAGGACAAATTTGGACTAAAACTATTACAAGAGAAACACTAGAGCAGTGTGAAAAAGAATTCAATGTAATTTCCTCTAACTACAACCAAGACAATACCTTAAATATTAGAGTTCACAGTGTTGAAAAACCAGATGAAAGTTTTTCAAAAAGCACGCCTCAACTAGAAGACGTTTATTTTGTAGCACTTAAAAACGACCAATAATATGTTTGGAACTATATTTACTTTCGAAATAAAAAGATGGTTTAAAAACCCTGCTTTTTATATCTATTCTGGGATTTTCTTCTTGCTATCGCTATTTATAATGGCAAGTAGTTTGGGTGTTTTTGATAGTTTTAAAACTACAACGAGTTCTAATGCCATTTCAAATTCGCCAATCGCTTTAAACGGAATTCTAAATGGATTATCTGTGTTTATTTATTTTTTGCTTCCATCGGTAATTGGAGCATCAGTGTATCGAGATTTTAAATACAATATGCATTCGATACTATTTTCCTATCCTTTTTCTAAAAGAGATTATCTGTTAGGGAAATTTTTTAGTTCGTTTTTAGTGGTAGTTATAATTACGCTATTTGTTGGTTTAGGTGCATTCCTAGCCTGTTTTTTACCCTTTGTAAACGAAGATTTACTTGGTCCACACCGCTTTATGGCTTATGCGCAAAGCTATCTGCTGTTTATAATTCCAAATTTATTTTTCTATGGTGTAATTATTTTTTCTGTAGTTACTATTACACGTAACGTATCGGTAGGCTTTATTACTGTCATTGTTTTGTTATTTGTTCAAAGTATTGTGGATAATTTAACTCAAGAAGCAGATAACAAATATTTGGTTGCGCTTTTTGATCCATTTGGTGCCGATGCTTTGGGTTATTATACCAAATACTGGACAATGTATGAGAAAAATAATTATTTACTTCCTTTTGAAGGTGTTATCATTTACAATCGTTTGTTGTGGTTTGGCGTTTCGATTCTGATTTTAGGACTGATGTATCGCTCATTTTCCTTTTCACAAACGGCTTTAACGCTTGGGAAAAGTAAAAGTAACGAACGAGTTGTAAAAAATAATTTTGGTGGCATTGTTAAAATCAACTTACCCAAAGTAGCTTTTGATTTTTCATTTATACAAAACTTAAAAACAACCTGGAGTTTATCTAACTTAGATTTCAAATTCATTGTTAAAAACTGGATTTTCATCAGTATATTGATTGTTGGATTGCTGTTTATTTTAATTTCGGCTACAACTGTAGGAAGCATATTTGGTACTGAAACTTATCCCGTTACTTGGCAAATGTTATTAATTCCGGGAAGCACTTTTGGACTTTTTATCAATTTAGTAACCTTCCTTTTTGCTGGAATACTAATTCATCGTGGTACTACAACTAGAATGAATCATTTGATAGACGTAACACCTACTCCAAACTGGGTTTTATTGGGTTCTAAATTTATAGCTCTTATCAAAATGCAAATCGTTTTGTTATTTGTAATTATGATAGCTGGAATTTTATACCAAACCTATTCTGGTTTTTATGATTTTGAACTAGGTCATTATCTGAAAGAACTTTTTGGACTAAAACTTATCCATTATTTAGTTTGGGCACTTTTGGCAGTATTTATCCAAACACTTTTCAAAAATTATCTTTTGGGCTTTTTTGTGCTACTTCTACTTTCAATTGGGTTAGCATTCCTTCCTGCCATTGGTGTAGAACAAGACATTTTCATTTTTAATAGTGATCCAGGATTTGAATACTCTGATATGAATGGCTACGGACATGGATTAGCCAACTATTTTATGTACAAAATATATTGGTTTTCTCTCGGAATTGTGCTGTTTTGTTTGGCACTTTTATTCTACACACGTGGCATTGGGCAATCAGCAAAAGCACGTTTTAGCGAAGCCAAACGAAGATTAAATCCAAAAATTGGAATTCCTGCACTTCTAGGTTTAATTAGTTTTTTTGCTATTGGAAGTACTATTTATTATCAAGACAATATTGTAAACGACTCTAAATCGGGAAATGAAATTGAAAAAGAAATGGTAGAATGGGAAAAGAAGTATAAAAAATACGAAAATAAACCACAACCTCGAATAACGGCAATAAAAGTCGATGTGGATTTGTATCCAGAAGAACGAAATTTTGTTGCTAAAGGAACTTATACATTAAAAAACAAAACAAAAGCTACTATAAACGACATTTATATTAATCATAGTGGTGAAACGGAAGTTAGTTTTAATGTAACTACAAAAACCATTTCAAAAGATACGCTGTACAACTTTGATATTTATCGACTAGAAAAACCACTTCAAGCTGGCGATTCTATTCAAATGAAATTCATAAAAAAGAATAAACCCAATACCCTTTTTGCCGATAATTCGCCTGTGATTTATAACGGAACCTTTATTAATAATTCGATGTTTCCAAGTATTGGCTACTCAGACCAAGGCGAAATAATCGATAATGAAGTAAGAAAAAAATACGGTTTAAAACCCAAAGAAGGCATGGCAATGGCAACCGATTCTATTGCTAGAAGAAACACTTACATAAGTAATGATGCTGATTGGGTAACATTTGAAACCACAGTAAGTACAGCTGGCGATCAAACGGCAATTGCGCCAGGTTATTTAACCAAAAAATGGACAAAAGATGGGCGGAATTATTTCCATTACAAAATGGATAGACCAATGCTTAACTTCTATGCCTTTAATTCGGGTAAATATGAAGTTAAAAAAGAGAAATGGAACAATGTAAACATAGAAATTTATTACCACAAAGGACATGATTATAATGTAGACAGAATGATTTCGGCTATAAAAAAATCCTTAGATTATTATACCGAAAACTTTAGTCCATACCAACATAAACAAGTTCGTATAATCGAATTTCCAAGAACTGGTGGTGGATTTGCACAATCGTTTGCAAATACCATTCCGTTCTCTGAAGCTATTGGGTTTATAGCCGCTGTAGACGATGAAAATCAAGATGCGGTAGATTTTCCATTCTCGGTAACGTCGCATGAAGTAGCGCACCAATGGTGGGCACATCAAGTGATTGGTGCCAATGTACAAGGTGCAACATTGATGTCTGAAAGTTTATCGGAATATAGTTCCTTAAAAGTATTAGAACATACCTATGGGAAACAACAAATGCGTAAATTTCTGAAAGACGCTTTGGATAGTTATTTACAAGGAAGAACTTCTGAACAACGCAAAGAACAGCCTTTAATGTTTAACGAAAATCAACAATACATTCATTATAACAAAGGTTCGCTGGTATTATACGCTTTAAGCGATTTTATTGGCGAAAAAACGATGAATAATGCTTTAAAAAGTTACATCAACAAAGTAGCGTTTCAAGAAGCACCTTATACCAATTCTATTGAGTTTGTCAATGAATTGAAAGCTGCAACTCCTGATAGTTTGCAGTATGTAATCAACGATATGTTTGAAACCATCACACTTTATGATAATCGAGTGGAAAAAGCTACTTCAAAAAAATTACCAAATGGAAAATATGAAGTAAAAATCAATTTTGAAGTGGCAAAATATAAAGCCAACGACAAAGGAAAACGTATTTTTAAAGATGCGAAAGGCAAAACGTTAACCTACAAGAAAAAAGGCGACAAATATGCCGTTGAATCATATCCTTTGAATGATTATGTAGAAATAGGCGTTTTTGGGGAACAAACGATAAAAAACAAAAAAACGGATAAAGAATTGTATCTGAAAAAAGTAAAAATCAATAAAATAGATAATTCGATAACAGTTATTGTTAAAGAAAAACCAACCGAAGTAGGTGTTGATCCTTATAATAAATTGATTGACACACAATCAGATGATAACAGAATAAAAATTTAAACATAAATTAGGTGAGACGAAAGTTTCACCTTTTTTAATAAAAAACCATATAAAATGAAACCTAATTCCATTATTACTTTAACTATCAATCCTTCGCTAGATAAAAGCACGCATTTCAATTCATTAATTGCCGAGCAAAAAATACGCTGCGAAAAACCAAGATATGATGCTGGTGGTGGCGGAATTAATGTTTCAAAAGCCATTGCAAAATTGGGCGGAAGTTCAACTTGTGTTTTTACTTCGGGTGGTTCATCAGGAGAAATGCTGGAAGAATTAATTACTAAAGAAGGACTAGAAAGCACTGTTATTAAAACCAAAAATTGGACACGAGAAAACTTCATCGCTTTTGAAAACGCTACAAAATCGCAGTATCGATTTGGATTTCCTGGGAATGAAATTTCAGATGATGAAAAGGATAAAATAATCGAAGTAGTATCAAAAGTAAAAGCAGATTATTTAGTTATTAGTGGCAGTTTAAACGAAGGTTTGCCAACAGATTTCTATCAAAAAATTGCTGAAACTGCCAAAGCTTCTGGAATAAAAGTAGTTGTGGATACCTCTGGAGAGTCCTTACGAAAAGTGTTAGAAACCGGAGTATATTTGATTAAACCAAATATCGGCGAACTGGCAAAACTCATAGGTGTTGACCACTTAGAATTACCCGAAGTTGAAAAAGCCGCAAAACAACTCATTTCCAATAAAAGCGCCGAAATTGTAGTGGTTTCTCTTGGACCAGAAGGCGCAATTTTAGTAACTAAAGACGAAACACATTTAGTAAAAGCACCAAAAGTGGAAAAGAAAAGTACTGTTGGCGCTGGTGATAGTATGGTTGGCGGCATGGTTTGGGCTTTATCGCAAAATAAATCTTTAAAAGAAGTGATTCAAATCGGTGTTTGTTGCGGTACAGCTGCCACGATGAACGAAGGAACGCAACTTTTTAAAGTGGAAGATGTGAAGAGATTGTTTGAGGGAATGAAAGGATAAATTCCATCATGTCTTTTATTTATTATTTCTATTCCAAATCTCAGGATTTCTAGAAGTATGAAAAATTGCAAAAATATTTACCGTTTTTAATTCTTCATTAATTTTATAATGTATCAAAAAAGGAAATTTGTCAACTTTCTTGCAGCGAATTTCTTTGTATTTTATAGAGAAGATATAGGGATCTTTTTTCAGAGCATTAATTTGCTTCTTTACCTGATTGGTATAACGTTTTCCCAATCCTTTCTGTTGAAGCTCATACCAATCTTGTGCTTGTTGAATATCCGCAAAAGCATCAACGTCAATTTTTAATTTATAACTCAAGATTATAAATTTTTAGAAACTTTATTCCAATCCAAAAGTCTGTTAGTGTCTGCTTCTGCTTTAGCAACACGACTTAAAACTATCTTTTGATGCTCAATTGGAATTTCGATTTCATCATTCCATATTGCGTCGTTGATTTTCAATCTATCTTTTGGAGATAATTGTTTTACTGCTTCAACCAACTGATTTACATTCAAGTTGATATTTAGTTTTATTGCATCCATAGTAACAAATTTAGTGAAATTATTTCTAATCAAAAAACCCAACAACTTTCGTCATTGGGTTCAGTCTTACTACTTAATACTTTTGTCTTAATACTCCTTAATCATTCAACTTCAAAACAGCCATAAATGCTTCTTGAGGAATTTCTACATTTCCTACTTGACGCATGCGTTTTTTACCTTTTTTCTGTTTTTCAAGTAACTTACGTTTACGAGAAATATCGCCACCATAACATTTTGCAGTAACGTCTTTACGTAACGCTTTTATGGTTTCGCGAGCAATAATTTTGGCACCAATTGCCGCTTGAATAGGAATATCAAACTGCTGTCTTGGTATTAATTCACGTAGTTTTTCGGTCATTTTTTTACCAATATTATACGCATTATCTTCGTGAATTAAGGCTGAAAGTGCATCAACCGTTTGTCCATTTAATAAAACATCTAGTTTCACTAATTTTGAAGTTCGCATTCCAATAGGTGAATAATCAAATGAGGCATATCCTTTAGAGACGGTTTTCAATCTGTCATAAAAATCGAATACTATTTCAGCTAAAGGCATATCAAAATTCAATTCTACTCTTTCGGTTGTTAAATAAGTTTGGTTGGTAATTTGACCCCGTTTTTCGATACACAAACTCATTACGTTACCCACAAAATCGGCTTTGGTAATAATAGTCGCTTTTATAAATGGTTCTTCTACTCTGTCTAAACGGGAAGGTTCTGGCAAATCAGAAGGATTGTTTACAACAAAAGCTTTTTCAGGTTCTTTTTTGGTATAAGCCAGATACGAAACGTTCGGAACAGTTGTGATTACGGTCATATCAAACTCGCGTTCCAAGCGTTCTTGGATAATTTCCATGTGCAACATTCCTAAAAAACCACATCGAAAACCAAAACCTAAAGCAGCCGAACTTTCAGCCACAAAAACTAGAGAAGCATCATTCAATTGTAGTTTTTCCATCGAAGCACGCAAATCTTCATAATCTTCAGTATCAACAGGATAAATTCCGGCGAAAACCATTGGTTTTACATCTTCAAATCCTGTAATCATATTGGTTGTTGGTGTTTTAGCATCAGTAATAGTATCACCAACTTTTACTTCTTTCGCTTCTTTAATTCCAGAAATTAAATACCCAACATCGCCAGCAGAAATCACATTCTTCGGAACTTGATTTAGTTTTAACGTTCCTACTTCATCAGCAAAATATTCATTACCTGTTGCCATGAATTTAATTTTTTGCCCTTTACGGATTTCGCCATTTTTCACTCTAAAAATTACTTCAATGCCACGAAACGGATTGTAATGAGAATCAAATATTAAGGCTTGTAATGGTTCATCAATAACGCCTTTTGGAGCCGGAATTTTTTCTATAATGGCTGCTAAAATATTCTCTACACCAAAACCTGTTTTCCCCGAAGCATGAATAATATCTTCTAATTTGCAACCTAATAAATCGATAATATCATCACTAACTTCTTCGGGATTAGCACTTGGTAAATCTACTTTATTTAGAACGGGAATAATTTCTAGGTCGTTTTCTAAAGCTAAATATAAATTGGAAATCGTTTGTGCTTGGATACTTTGTGCAGCATCTACAATCAAAAGCGCACCTTCGCAAGCTGCAATTGAACGAGAAACTTCATAAGAGAAGTCAACGTGTCCAGGAGTATCAATCAAATTCAGAATATAATTTTCACCTTTGTATTTATATTCCATTTGAATGGCGTGACTTTTTATTGTAATCCCACGTTCACGTTCCAAGTCCATGTTGTCAAGCAATTGTGCTTTTTCTTCACGAGCGGTAACGGTTTGTGTTGCGCCAAGAAGTCTATCGGCAAGCGTACTTTTTCCGTGGTCAATATGTGCAATAATGCAAAAATTTCTAATGTGCTTCATCTTCTATATCTGTCAATTTTATTAATGCCATCGCATTTAATCTGCAAATATAAACCAAAACTTCCAATTGCAATTTGTTCTTAACTATTGTTCAGGTTCAAAGACTCAATTAATGTTCTAAATTTGGATATTATTCTAAAAGTTATTTAAAATCGTAATGACATCATACTTTGCGATTTTTTTCTATTTAAAAATGTCAATTGAAAAACTTGAACACACATGAGTGATACATTGGAACAATCAATTATAATAAATGAAGGGTACTATACTTTACTTCAGGTCGAACAATTGGCATGGAAAAAACTTGTGAATGGTTCTGTGAAGAAAAAAAACGGTTTTCGCACCATGTGTGTGGGAACAATTGGCGAAGATGGAAGTACTTCGCAACGCATTGTTGTTAACAGAAAAGTAGATGAAGAAAACAAAACCATCTTTTTTCACACGGATAATCGTTCGCGCAAAATGGACGATTTGCAAAAAGATAATCGAATTTCATTATTGTTTTATGATGCGCGACAAAGGATACAAATTGTTGTAAAAGCAAGAGCTATTTTACACACTGATGATGGGTTAGCTAGGGATAGATGGAAATCAACAAGTCCTCAAGCTAGATTGGGTTACATGACTATTGAAGCACCAAATACTAAGTCAACAATGCCAACTTTAGGATATGACAAAAAGTTTTCTGAAATAAAACCAACTGATGATGAAAGTAATGCTTTTCAAAAAAACTTCACCGTCATTGCCTGTAATGTCTATGAATTAGAATTTTTGTATTTAGATTATAGTGGCAACCGCAAAGCAAATTTCTATTACAAAGACAATGTTTTAACAGATTGTTTTTGGGCAGTACCATAAATTGACTTATTTTATGCAATTACTGGATTTAACTCATTGTATTATTAAAAGTCACTCTGCTTTTAAATTTATAACAGTTTAACGATGATTAAAACACTAGTCGACGATTAAATTTCCATTTCCTTTTTTGGTAGATTTTGCGCTAAATTGTGCTTTTCCAATGTTTTGGATGTCACCATTTCCAACCAGGTTTCCTTCTAAATTTTCAGAAACGTTCACCAGTACATTTCCATTTCCTATATTTTTTATTTTAGCATTTTTTGCGATTAATTTTTTGGCGTTTATATCACCATTTCCCACTTTTTCAATATCGAGTTGGTCTATTGTGCCTTGGCAAATGATACTTCCATTGCCACTAGTTTCTGCTCTAAAATACCTTCCAATAATTCCTTTTACATTAATATCACTATTGCCAAAATTTTTTAAAACAGAAATTTCAGGCATAGTAATTTTAATTTGATAAGTATCTCTTTCGTCATATAATTCTTTTCCGGTTTTTGCTTTTACTTTTAAAGACAATTCTGTCTCTTTTTCATCGTAAACAAATTGTATGTTTTTTTCGTTGGTTTCTTTCATAGTAATTTCTACTTTGAAAGAAGTTCCTATTTCAACTTGAATATCATCATTTAACCCTTCAAAAGATAGCTTATCGAAGGTTTTATAATCATAGGTTTTAGTTACCGTTTTTCCTGTGCCTTTAAGTTGTGCGTTTGCAAAAATTGAAGTTAATGTAAATACAATTGCGATAATTAATTTTGTCATAATTTTTGAATTTTGAAGTTGAATTTTGAAGTTGATTTTGATTGATGATTGAAACTCGTTTAATTTTTATATCCCATTGATAATCCGGTATCGCCAGTAACATACAAATCGACTGACACGCTTTCATTTGATTTGTTTTCAATAACTATAGCTGTATTTCTTTCTGCTTTTACCATTACAGTTTCATTTGGGCTAACAGTAATCGGCGAATGTGTTCCGCCAGCAATTGGAGCCATAATTATTTTTAAATCGTGATTGGAAACGTTTTTAAGTTTTACTTTAAAAGTTCCGTGTTCATTGTTTCCTAAAACAAAACTTTCGTTTGGTTTAATAGTTGTGTTTGAAGTTAGCGAACCAAAAACACCACAAGAAGTAACAAGTAATAAAATAGCAAATAATGTAATAGCTGTTTTCATAATTAGAATTTTAATGATTAATAACAGGGCAAAATTGCGCCATAAATCATCGGCAATCGCTTCAAATTATAATTTGAGACTAACTGATTAATAGTTGGGAAATACTATTAATATTGAAGTTATAATGTTTCTATAAATTCTTTAGGTGTTTTTCCAGTATTTTTTTTGAACGCACGGTTAAAAGTGGCTTTGGAATTAAATCCACAGTCATAAGCAATTCCTAATAAAGTAGATTTTTTATGTTCGCCAATAGCAAAACTATTTTTTACTGCGTCAATTCGGTAGTTATTGATAAAGTCGTTAAAGTTTAAACCAAATCCTTGATTAATGGTTTTGGAAATTACTGACGCATTGGTTTCAAGTTTTTTTGCTAAATCAGAAAGTGTTAATTCAGGATTTTGATAGAGTTTTTCTTCTTGAATTAAGGTTTCAATTTTAGATTTCCAGTGCTGAATTTCTGGCGCATTTACTTCTTCAAATGTTTCGTGCTCAATATCAATTACAGTTTCGACTTCTTCAGCATTATTTGAATTTAATAAAAGAATTGGATTCTTATCAAAAAGAGAAATTTTAAATGGTATAGAAGAATTAATTGGATTGGAATATCCTGTAATGGCAATGTAATACATAACAATTGAAAAGAGCATAAAAAACCACCAACTTCCTTGATAGGTTTTTATTTTTGGAAAAAAATAGCCAATAATATCAAATGCTATCGGCAAAAGCAGCATCACTAAAAAGGCAATCAAATAGTTTTTTATCCATTTAAACAAAACAGAATCAGCATAACTTACTACTTGAAACATTAGTTTTTTATAAACATTATAATAGCGAATACTCAGTATAAAATAGATTATCATTGAAATCAAACCCAATTTTTGATACCATTCGTCAAAATCTTTATCCATTCCGTTGGCATAGAAATAACAATCGCCTAAAATGAACTTATCATAAATCCATATTGCAATAATGTAGAGTAAATAAAAAAATCCAGGAAGTAAATGAAGCGTGTATTTTTTAGAAAATTTGAACGATGGATTTAATAAACTTTGAGTGTAAAAATAAATTATCGGACCTATAAAAAATAAATGCTGAAAAGGCATGTAAAACATAAAATCTCTGTAGGGTTGATTGTCATACCAACCTGCAAAACCTAGCATCCAAGGCGCAATAAACAAACTACATAAAAAGATGAAAAGGCTTAACCAATAGTTGGATTTATTCTCAGTTCGTATGGCTTTTAATACGAGTAAAGCACTGTAAATTATTCCTTGTGTAAAAGAAATAAGTAAAAGCGAACTGTACGCACCAAATTGAAAAAGCATGAAGAAGTTTTTTGTAAAAATAAGGATTAATTGTATTGTGTTTGTTACTTCGATATAATTTCAAAACTAAATTTTCTTACCTATCTTTGCCAAAATATAAATAGCAATGCCCAAAATAGGCAACATCATTTTACCCGATTTTCCGCTTTTACTTGCGCCAATGGAAGACGTGAGCGATCCGCCGTTTCGCAGATTGTGTAAATTGCATGGTGCCGATTTGATGTACTCCGAATTTATTTCTTCAGAAGGTTTGATTCGTGATGCAGTAAAAAGTAAAATGAAATTAGACATTTTTGACTACGAACGTCCAGTTGGTATCCAAATTTTTGGTGGCGATGAAGAAGCAATGGAAATGTCGTCACGAATTGTAGACGCTGTTCAACCCGATTTGGTAGACATCAACTTTGGTTGTCCTGTAAAAAAAGTAGTATGCAAAGGCGCAGGCGCAGGTGTTTTGAAAGATGTAGATTTGATGGTGCGTTTGACCAAAGCGGTAATTAAAGGAACCAATCTTCCGGTAACGGTAAAAACACGTTTGGGTTGGGATGAAAATTCTATTAATATTGATGAAGTTGCTGAGCGATTGCAAGATATAGGCGTTGCAGCATTAACTGTTCATGCTAGAACGCGAGCGCAAATGTATAAAGGTCATTCCGATTGGACACATATTGCGAGAGTGAAAAACAATCCTAGAATTACCATGCCAATTTTTGGAAACGGCGATATCGATTCTCCTGAAAAAGCATTGGAATATAAAAATAAATTTGGCCTTGACGGAATGATGATTGGCCGTGCTGCCATTGGATATCCGTGGATTTTTAACGAAATCAAACATTATTTTCAAACAGGAGAACATCTTGCTCAACCTACAATGCACGACAGAGTAGAAGCGGCAAGAAATCATCTCACTTGGTCAATGGATTGGAAAGGCGAACGTGTTGGGATTGTAGAAATGCGTCGTCATTATACCAATTATTTTAAAGGAATTTCAAACTTTAAAGAACATCGGCTAAAATTGGTAACACTTGAAACGGCTGAAACTTTGTTCCAAGCTTTAAATGAAATTGAGGAAGTATATTCTAACTACCAGTTTGCTTAGTCAATCAATTTTTTAGTCACTCTAGAACTGGCAATCCAACTTGCTAATACTCCCAAAATTACTATTGTTATAAAAACAATAAATACATTTCGAAAACTAAAAACTACAGGATAGGGTAAAGTATCAGTAATCATTATTAAGTTAAATTGTTGCTGTAGCAAAACAATAATAGTTCCAAAAACTAAACCAATAATTCCACCAATAATACTTAACAAACTTCCTTGCAGTAAAAATATATTTCTTAAATCTGTGATTTCTGAACCTAAATTAAAGAGTGTTTTTAAATTACTTTTTTTATCCAAAATCATCATTATCAAAGCGCCAATTAAATTAAAAAGTGCAATAATTATTACTAAAGTAAAAATTAAATATACGGCTATATTTTCGGTATTTAGCATTTTGTAAAGTGTAGCATTTAACTGTGCACGATTTTTTACTTCAACCTTATAGTTAAAAATCTTATTCAGATTTTGGGTTATTATTGTTTCATCAACATTGGGTTTTAACTTAATTTCAATAGCAGATACTTGATTTGGATTTAGTTCCAACAATTGTTGCGCCAAGCTTAGGTCACAAAAAACATATTTACTATCTAAATCCTCGCTAACAGCGTAAATTCCTACTGGAATTAAAATTGTTTTATTAAAAGCTTCCTCTTCGCTTTCAATAACACCTTTTCCTTTTCTGGGAACATATACTTCAAAGGGATTGTTGAAATCAAAAAGTCCTAAAGACAATTTTTGTGAAATTCCATAACCTATAACAACTTGATATGTATTGGGCGTTAACCACTTGCCATTGAAAATGTTTTTTTGGGAAATTAAATTTGTTTTAGTGTAATTAGCATCAACACCTTTTAAATAAGTTACCTGTTCTTTTCCGTCAAAAAAGAAAAGCACACGTTCTTCTACAACTTTGCTATACGATACAATTCCTTCTACTCGCTTTAACAAGTCTTCTTGTGCAAGTGTAACTTGAAATGATTTTCCTGTTTTTGGATTAATTTTTAAATCGGGATCAAAATCATTGGAAAAAGACAAACTAAAATCACGTAAACCACTAAAAACAGAAAGCACTACAAACAATGCCATAGCACCAACAATAACTCCCACGGAAGCAATGCCAGTTATTATATTAATAGCATTATTTTTACTTTTGCTAAAAAGGTAACGTTTGGCTATGTATAGAGAAAAGTTCAAATTAGAATTTCTTGCGTTTTTCTAGAAGTTCACGATTTTCGATTGGGTTTTCTTTTCCTGCCAATGCATTGTCAATCTTTTCTATATAATCCAATGAGTCATCAATATAAAAAGCGAGATTAGGCACTTTTCGCAATTGTAATCTTACACGTTGCGACAAATCATGTTTTATCAAAGGCGCATTGGTTTTTATCGCTTCCAATAAATCTTTGGCTTTGTCTTGTGGAAAAACACTAAGGTAAACTTTCGCAATAGACAAATCAGTAGTGACACTTACTTTTGAAACCGAAATAACTAAGTTGGTGATGCCATTTTTACGTATTTCACCTTGCAAAATATCTACCAAATCTTTTTGCAATACACTGCCGATTTTCTTTTGTCTATTTGTTTCCATAGTGCAAAAATACAATTTTATATTTTTCTTATCTTTGTTATTGTTAAAACAAAAAATAAAATGCGAAAAATTGAACATATTGGAATAGCGGTAAATAGTCTAGAAACATCCAATTTACTTTTTGAAAAGCTATTCGGAAATCCACCCTATAAACAAGAAGAAGTATCGAGCGAAGGAGTGAAAACCTCTTTTTTCATGAATGGTGCAAACAAAATTGAACTACTTGAAGCCACAAATCCTGAAAGTCCTATTGCTAAATTTATAGAAAAAAAAGGTGAAGGTATTCACCACATTGCATTTGATGTAGAAGATATTTTTTCAGAAATTGAAAGATTAAAAAATGAAGGGTTTTTAGTTTTAAACGAAATACCAAAAAAAGGAGCCGACAATAAGCTGGTCGCATTTTTACATCCCAAAGGCACAAACGGTGTTTTGATTGAACTTTGTCAAGAAATCCAATAAAAATAGTTGCAATGCAAAAAAAATAATAGTAATATTGCAACCTCAAAACTGGTCCTATAGCTCAGTTGGTTAGAGCACCTGACTCATAATCAGGTGGTCCTTGGTTCGAGCCCAAGTGGGACCACAAAAAAAGACCTCGAAAATGAGGTCTTTTTTTTGGTTGATTACGATTCAGATGTTTTTTAATTTAACATTTTGTTAAGTTTATCGATTATCTAAAATTTTTATTTTGGAGATTGGATTTTTTTTTTACTTTTACGCTCTATGAAATTTGTCCCAAATAGGATTTTAATTATTCTCGTTGCGTTACTTGTGCCTTTAACAACTGTTATTGCAGCACCTGAACCGCCACCGCCTTCGACGCCGCCACCGCCACCAGGTTTGCCTTTAGACGGTAGTCTATTAGTTTTGGCAGGCATTGCATTGCTTTATAGTTTTTACAAGATTTACATAACTAATGCGAAAAAGTCATCCTTTTAATCTGGATACTTTTTCGTAGTTCTTTATAAGTTTTAGATTTTATTGTCGGAGAGCATGTAGTTTTGCGATGTATTTTCCTATAACATCGAACTCCAAGTTTACTTTTGTCCCGATTTTAAAAGTTTTAAAGTTTGTATGCTCATATGTATACGGAATAATGGCCACGCTAAATTCTTTTTCTTTTGAATTTACAACAGTTAGACTAACACCATTTATCGTAATTGATCCTTTTTCAATTGTTACATTATCAAATTTATTATCATACTCAAAAGTAAAATACCAACTTCCATTTACTTCTTCAATAAATTTACAGATACCAACTTGATCCACATGTCCTTGCACAATGTGTCCATCAAGTCTATCTCCGAGCTTCATGGCGCGTTCTAAATTGATTAGGTCTCCTGTTGTCCAGTCGCCAATATTTGTTTTTTCAATTGTCTCTTTTATCGCAGTAACTGTGTATTCTT
This sequence comes from Flavobacterium aureirubrum, assembly GCF_038739835.1. NCBI lineage: Bacteria > Pseudomonadati > Bacteroidota > Flavobacteriia > Flavobacteriales > Flavobacteriaceae > Flavobacterium > Flavobacterium aureirubrum. The sequence continues at coordinate 208,687 of NZ_JBCGDO010000002.1, read as the reverse complement.
CATCACTTATTGCAACAACTGTCAGACAAACACCGTTGTGCGCCAAACTTTGATCAATTTTTAATTCTTTGGTAACATCAGATAAAATTGTGAGATGAACATTATCTTTTTCTTTTTCAATACCTTTTATAGTTCCTAGAGTTTCAATTATTCCTGTAAACATTGTGATTTTATTTTACTAAATTTGCACTTCAAAATTAGCAATAAATAACTTGTCATTCTAATGAAAAAAGCAGAAAATATAATCGTTGGAATATCCATTGGAGATTTAAACGGTATTGGAAGCGAAGTGGTGCTAAAGACATTTGAAGATTCGAGAATGCTTGAATTATGCACGCCTGTTATTTTTGCGAATGTAAAAGTAATATCATTCATAAAAAAAACACTAGAATTGTCTGCTGCTCTTCATGGTATTGATAATTTAGAGCAATTAGTTCTCGGTAAAATCAACGTTTTAAACGTTTGGCGTGAAAGTATTGATTTAAATTTTGGTACAAATGATGATATTGTTGGAAAATATGCCATTAAGTCATTTGTAGCAGCAACGAAAGCCTTAAAAGATAATCAAGTAGATGTTTTAGTTACAGCTCCCATAAACAAGTATAATATACAATCGGAGGAATTCAAATTTCCTGGGCATACTGATTATTTAAACAAGGAATTAGAAGGCAATGCTTTAATGCTAATGATTCATAATAATTTAAGGATAGGTTTATTAACAGATCATATACCTGTTAACGATGTAGCAAAAAATTTGAATGAAAAATTAATAGTTCAGAAAATAGAAACCATCAAGTCTACATTAACCAAGGATTTTGGCATCAATAAACCAAAGATTGCAGTACTTGCGCTAAATCCTCATGCTGGCGATAATGGTGTAATAGGTAAAGAAGATGATGAAATTCTAAAGCCAGTCATAAAAAAACTATTTGACAAAGGAAATTTGGTTTTTGGACCTTTTGCTGCTGACGGATTTTTTGGAAACAGTCAACATGAAAAATATGATGCTATATTAGCTACATACCACGACCAAGGGTTAATTCCATTCAAAACACTATCTTTTGGAAATGGTGTCAACTATACTGCTGGCCTAAATAAGATTAGAACTTCTCCTGACCATGGAACAGCATATGAAATTGCTGGAAAAGGAATTGCCGACTTTAATTCCTTCAAAGAAGCAGTTTATACAGCTATTGATATTTATAATTCTCGAAATCAGTTCGAAGAAATAAGCAAAAATCCATTAAAGACAAAAGAAAAACAGTTATAAAAAAAAAATGTTTATAAGGTTATTGAAATTGTAATATTTTTATATCTTTGCACTCCCGAAAAGGCGGCACAAATTGTTGTTTAGATGAAAATTACGAATGAATATTTAATTCCATTCATAGGATTAAAATTAGGAAAACATCAATTTGGTTTTAAAATAAGCAAGAAGTTCTTTGACGAATTTAATTTTGACGAATTTGAAAATTGTAATTTAGCAGTTGATGTTGTTTTAGACAAAAAAAGTAACATGCTAGAAATCAATTTCAAACATAAAGGAACCGTCAATGTACCCTGTGATTTAACAGGCGAATTATTTGACTTACCAATTAAAGGAAAAATAAAATTAGTGGTTCAATTTGGTGAGCAATATAATAGTGATAATGATGAATTACTAGTGTTACCTCATGGAGAACATCAAATTGATTTATCCCAATACATTTATGAAATGATTGTATTGTCTGTTCCTCATAAAAGAGTTCACCCAGGTGTTAAAGATGGCACCTTAAAAACAGAAGCGCTAAACAAACTAAAAGAGCTACAAGTTAAAGAAATTAACAAAGAAAATAAACAAGAAATTGACCCGCGTTGGGACAAATTAAAAAATCTATTAACGGATAAATAATATAACAAAATGGCACATCCTAAGAGAAAAATCTCCAAAACTAGAAGAGATAAGAGAAGAACACATTATAAAGCTACTGTTGCAACTATCGCAACTTGTCCAGTAACTGGAGAAGCACATTTATATCACAGAGCTTACTGGCACGAAGGTAAGATGTACTATAGAGGACAAGTTGTTATTGATAAATCAGTAGCTGTTGCTTAATTAAAGTTTTATTTAAAACAAACTCTCACTATGTGGGAGTTTTTTTGTTTTCTTAAATTTCAACAAATAAGTACTATTGTAGACTTTAGTTTGAAAATTTTTTGTAATTTCCACCACTTTTTAGTGGCGTATATTGAAGGAAAAAAATGCGATTTTTATGAATAAAATAACTGCTGCAGTTACTGCAGTTGGAGCTTATGTTCCAGAATTTGTGCTATCAAATCAAGTTCTTGAGTCAATGGTTGACACCAACGACGAATGGATTACCACTCGCACAGGGATAAAGGAAAGGAGAATCCTGAAAGAAAAATATAAAGGCACTTCTTTTATGGCAATAAAAGCTGCAAAAGATTTGATTTCTAAATCTAAAATTGATCCTAAAGAGATAGATTTAGTCATTATGACAACCACAACACCTGATATGCCAGTTGCCGCAACTGGAGTTTATGTGGCTACTCAAATTGGTGCTATCAACGCATTTGCTTACGATTTGCAAGCGGCATGTTCAAGTTTTCTTTATGGAATGTCAAATGCTGCTGCATATATAGAATCGGGTAGATACAAAAAAGTACTATTAATAGGTGCTGATAAAATGTCATCTATCATTGATTATACTGATAGAGCTACTTGTATCATTTTTGGAGATGGTGCTGGTGCCGTTTTATTTGAACCAAATCATGAAGGTCTTGGGCTACAGGATGAATATTTAAAAAGTGATGGTATTGGCAGAGAATATTTGAAAATAGATGCAGGAGGTTCTATACTTCCTTCATCTGCTGAAACAGTAGCAAACAGACAGCACTACGTTTTTCAAGATGGTAAAACAGTTTTCAAATATGCCGTTTCGGGAATGGCAGATGTAAGTGAAAAAATCATGGAGCGTAACAATTTAACCAAAGACAATGTTAACTGGTTAATTGCTCACCAAGCTAATAAAAGAATTATTGACGCAACTGCTAACAGAATGGGATTAGATGAAGAAAAAGTATTGGTCAATATTCAAAAATATGGTAATACTACTTCCGCGACCTTACCGCTGCTTCTCAATGATTTTGAAGACAAATTTAAAAAAGGAGATAACTTAATTTTTGCAGCATTTGGAGGAGGATTCACTTGGGGTTCTATCTATTTAAAATGGGCCTATAACAAACAATAAACTAACACTAAAACTAACTAATTATGGATTTAAAAGAAATTCAAAACCTAATCAAATTTGTATCCAATTCTGGAGTTGCTGAAGTAAAGTTAGAAACCGGAGATATAAAAATTACAATACGAACTACGTTAGAAGGTAATTCATCTGATATTACTTACGTTCAAGCACCAATGCAACAAGCTATTGCTGCGCCAGTTGCTGCAATTCCTGCTGCTCCGGTTGCCGCTGTACCAGTTGTTGCCACAGATGATAATTCAAAATACGTTACTATAAAATCTCCAATGATTGGCACCTTTTACCGTAAACCTTCGCCAGACAAGCCTGTTTTTGTAGAAGTTGGAAGTACAATTGCAAAAGGCGATGTGTTATGCGTTGTAGAAGCAATGAAGCTATTCAACGAAATTGAAGCTGAAATCACTGGTAAGATTGTAAAAATTCTTGTTGATGACATGTCACCTGTTGAATTTGACCAACCATTATTCTTAGTTGATCCATCTTAAAAAGTTAGAAGTTGGAAGTTGGAAGTTGGAAATTATTTTCGAACAACTAATTTTTAATTGATTCAGTATCAAATTGTCTAATTATCTAATTTTAAAAAGATGTTTAAAAAAATATTAATTGCCAATAGAGGTGAAATTGCGCTTCGTGTAATTAGAACTTGTCGCGAAATGGGTATTAAGACCGTTGCAGTATATTCTACTGCAGATGCAGAAAGTTTGCACGTAAAGTTTGCTGACGAAGCCGTTTGTATAGGTCCACCACCAAGTAACTTGTCTTACTTGAAAATGTCAAATATTATTGCAGCTGCAGAAATTACAAATGCAGATGCTATCCATCCCGGCTATGGATTTCTTTCTGAAAATGCAAAGTTTTCTAAAATCTGTCAAGAACACGGTATCAAATTTATTGGTGCTTCACCTGAAATGATTGACAGAATGGGTGATAAAGCCTCGGCAAAAGCTACAATGAAAGCCGCAGGAGTTCCTTGCGTTCCTGGTTCTGATGGGCTTTTGGAATCATATGAACAAGCCTTAGAGTTATCTAAAGGAATGGGGTTTCCAGTAATGCTTAAAGCAACTGCCGGCGGTGGTGGAAAAGGAATGCGAGCCGTTTGGAAAGAAGAAGATTTACTCAAGGCGTGGGAAAGCGCTAGACAAGAGTCCGCTGCTGCATTTGGGAATGATGGCATGTATTTAGAAAAACTTATTGAAGAACCGAGACATATCGAAATTCAAGTAGTGGGTGATTCATATGGCAAAGCTTGTCACTTGTCTGAAAGAGATTGTTCAGTACAACGACGTCATCAAAAGTTAACCGAGGAAACGCCTTCACCGTTCATGACGGATGATTTGCGAAATAAAATGGGCGAAGCTGCAGTGAAAGCTGCGGAATTTATAAAATATGAAGGCGCAGGAACAGTAGAATTTTTAGTAGATAAGCACCGAAATTTCTATTTCATGGAAATGAATACACGAATTCAAGTGGAACATCCCATCACAGAACAAGTTATTGATTATGATTTGATCCGCGAGCAGATATTAGTTGCAGCAGGTGTGCCCATTTCAGGTAAAAACTACTTACCACAATTACACGCTATTGAATGTCGTATTAATGCGGAAGATCCTTATAATGATTTCAGACCTTCACCAGGAAAGATTACGACGCTTCATGCGCCTGGAGGACACGGTGTGAGACTAGACACACATGTTTATGCTGGTTATACGATTCCGCCAAACTATGACTCGATGATTGCAAAATTGATTACAACGGCGCAAACAAGGGAAGAAGCTATAAATAAAATGAAACGTGCGCTGGATGAATTTGTGATTGAAGGAATAAAAACTACCATTCCTTTCCACAGACAGTTGATGGATGAACCAGACTATGTAGCAGGAAATTATACGACGAAGTTTATGGAGAGTTTTAAAATGAATGATCCAGAGTAAATGCAAACCTCACTATTTAGTGAGGTTTTTTTTGATTATAACCCATTTCTGCACCGATTGTTTTTATTTTAATAAGCAATTCCACGGTGTACTCCACATTACTTATAAATACAAAAAATAAGAAAGCGCTACACAAGTGTAGCGCTTTACTATAAAATATTGTGAATTTAGACTACACTTTTGTGCATTTTAAATACACGATTTGATTTACATCGTTAGTGTAAGCTAAAATTACTTCTGTAAAAGTTAGTGATACTACTGTTAATGTCTGTTGCACTTGTTGTGGTGCGCCACCAGAGCCTTGAATAGTGTAGTTCAGGGTAACATTAGTTGATAAACGGCTGTAGGTTCCATTGATAGCATTGCTCACACAAGTTCCTTCTGTGTTGTAATCATTGTTTTGAAAAGTAAAGTCGGCATTAAAAATATAATTGTCTTTACAATCTGTGTTATTTACATAGGGTTGATAAACAATAACCCCTTGTGGACTTCTTGCGCCAGTTTCATTGATTTCCCACTTACCAACAAGATAGTTTTGTTGTACAAAATTATCTTCATCTTCTCCACAAGAAACAAAAGCCATTGGTAGAAGAAATAGTATTGCTAAAATTCTTTTCATATTATTGTGCAATTACTTCAATGTTATCTATTTGATAGGTGGACGAAATTGTGTTTGTTCCTCCTACATATCTGAAGGATATATATGCATTTCCAGAATAAGACGATAAATCTATACTACCTGAGCTAGTAAAGTTTGCTGGAAAACTACTAGATTGTGGTGCAAAGACAGCATTTAGCTGTGTCCAAGTTGCTGCATTTACTGCAGCCACTGTTCCAGATCCGTCATAATTTGTTGAAATCCATACAGTTACAGCTTCGCCATTTGCAAAACCAATCTTTGAACCAAATCTTAAAAACTCTCCCGTTGTTGCGTCTAGGTTGATTGCTGGTGTAATTAATCTAGTATCTACATTATTCTCAGCTGGTGTTAACCCAAAAGGAGAAAATTGTGCGTATCTATTATTGCTAAAAATTCTTGCTTCCCATCTTTCGGCACCACCATTCATAGAAACATTTGACCATCCAGCTAATGAAATAAACTGATTGTTTCCTGTGCTACTAACACCTTCAAAATTTTCGGAAAAAAGCGGAACAGCTCGCGGTCCGTCAAGCTTAATATCATCCTCTGTTCTTGCCACAAACTGATAAGTAGTTCCAAATTTTGTTAAAACTCCTCTTACTTTACCTCTTCCTGGTGCTACTGGCTTGGCAGCATAATTTGCAAAACTACTCGTTCTGAATACTATAGTATTTCCCTCGGCATCGGTCAACAAATGATTTGTTGCACCACCAACATCGTTAGTTGCATCGTAATAAGTAGTTGTTATGGCTTGATTAGTAAACTGAACATTATCAAGTTCAATAAGCGTATTGATATTTGCATCGTTTAATGCTTGCGGAATAGTTAACGTTCTTTTTAATTGATCTTCTGGTACAATTAAACATGATTTATTCAACGCTGCTCTGGCTGCAACTACCGACAATCTTCCTACTGATGGTACATTTGAGGTACTTACAAAAATACCACCAAATCTTCTACTACCATTACTGAAATCGGTATATAAATCTTTCATTTTGATTAATACCTTTCTTCCTGGCTCAAAAGTGATAAAAGTTGACAAAACATCAATAGGCACACTAAATGCTGATGGTTGTGGTTGTGCAGTTGTTGGCAATGTTTGAAATGAGATAGTCTTAAAAAAGTTTCCTCCTCTATCCGAAGAAACCACATAAGCTTCAATCACGTCGTCTTGTTGATACTGAGTAACTGAAGATCCAGCAACGATATCTGCTACTTCTTTATTTTTTTGTAAAGTTGTTTCGATACAGTTAACTTGAGGTGTTTCATAGTCGTCGTCATTAACGCAACTTGATGTAAAACTTGCAATAAAAGTAAAAGCAAGGATTGATTTAAAAAATGTTGTTTTCATATTGTAATTTTATTTTTTTAAAAGTTAACATAAAAGTTGAAAAAATAGGTTCTCCCGAAACCATAAAAATAACGTGGTGCAAAAGCTGGTGTTCCACTAGAAACATCTTGATTTAACTCTCTAAAATTAGCATTTCGAGCTTGTTCAAAACCTCCAGTTTTATATTGTACATCAAAGATATTGTTTAAAGTTGCAAATAATCCGAGTGTTACTGGATTTTTTCCTGAAACTCTCCACGATTTACCACCTGTTAAATTAATAAGAGTGTAAGGATTGAATTTTTCTTGTCTTAACAATTGATCCACTCTTTCTTGTGTTGCCTCAGGAAACTGTCCACCGTTCAAATCGAAAGGATTTCTTAAAAAACTATTTGTTCTTAAAACAGAAGATACGTCTAAATAAGTATCAGCTAAATAGTTGACATTGGCACCAACCCACCAAAATTTTGGATCGCGGTATTCTAATCCTACTGCATAGGCTTGGTTAGGAATACCAGGTTGTCTATAATTTTTAAGCTTAGATTCTCCAAGATTCACTAAAGGTGAAAGCCCTCTTGCCGCACGAGCATCATCATTTAGAACTACGTTTGGATTGCTATTATAGGTATATTGTCCATAAGACGCAGCAGCAGTTGCCTTAATTGTGGATGTTATTTGATATTCTAAACCTACTTCTACACCCATATTGAGTTTATCTAACCCTGTTACTATTTCGGCCACAAAAGCGTCACCACCATCACCTTCAAATTCTTCTAATGCGCCTTCTGCAAAGAAAAATGAAGTTTCGGTAGCATCTTGTATGTTGGCAAAAAATCCTGTAAACCTTGCTTTAAATGTTGGCGTTTTTATAATATAGCTCAAATCAAGGTTAGAAACAGTTTCACTCTTTAAATCTCTAATAGGCAGGTTACTTAATCTTGCATTGAAAAAAACATTTCGCATGGAAGGTGCTTTTGACATGTACAAGCTATTAAACGTTAAAAATTGTTGACCCGAAATTTTATAAGTTAAACCACCTTTAAAACCAAAATTGTCAAATTCAATCACATCACTTTTCCCAAATGAAGATGCCGCATAAATTCCATTTCTAAACAACCCTTCTCTTTGATATGTTTTTCTACTGTAGGATTGCGCCAAGTAGAAGTCAATTTTTCTGTAAGTAAACTTGAACTGCGTAAATGCATCAATATGATCTGCAAATAAATTATAGTTATATCCAAATTTGTCACCAACACCAACTTCTCTATTAGGATTGTTTAGATCAGGCTGTTGCGCTGTACCTTCTTGAAAAGGGTCAATATCCAAAAAAGAAGAACCGCCAAGCAAGTCGGTTAACATTTGAAAATTACGGGATTTCAAACGGCTGTAACTAGCACCGGCATTCATCACAATATTATCAGACAATTGCGAACTTAATATTGTATTGGCTACAAAAAGGTTGTCATCTGTTCTGTCTTCGTAAAGAACATAAGCACTTCTTCCTGCTTCGCGACCTATTTCAATACCATTTTCATCAACGATTGGCACTGTGTTAGCTCTATATAATGCGTCCCAATCAATTTGTCTTTGTGTAAAGAAAGGAGCATCCATGGCGCCGATCAAGTTTGGCGTAGGTACACCTCCCAAACCTCCTGGCTGAAAAACTTCACTTGGAACCGTTGTAGGATCAGAATTATATAGTGAGGTGAAAAAACTTGGTAAGTTTTGATAATATGTTGGATCTGGGTTAGCCGCATTTACGAAATCTAATCTTGAGTTTCCAATTTTACCAAATTGATACATCACATTTGAGGTCAATTGTGTTTTATCATTTATTTTCCAATAATGTGTTAACATGTTTATTGGCTCATCTACTTCTCTATCGCGAGAGTTTCGCTTTTCGCCATTTTGCCAACCCCAAAAGGAGTTATAACGATTGCCGGCAATACTATTGATTTCATCTGTATTTGAAGAGTTTCTTCCTCTTCTGTTTTGAGCATAAATAGAGGTGAAGTTCAAACTATGGTTGTCGTTAAACTTTTTCTCCACACTGGCAAAAACTGAATTAGCAGAATAATCTGTTCCTTCAAAATAAGCTTCTTGTGCCCATCGTCTAGAAGCAGAAATCACAAAAGCCCAGCCATCTTTACTCATTCCTGATGCGTGAGTTGCCATAGCTCTCCAGTTATAATTAGTATTGGTGCCTGCGTATGAAAGACGTGTTCCTTTTCTGTAAATTGAAGCTCTTGTGTTTATTTCTTGTGTTCCTAGAATACTACCAAAAGTGTAATCTGACGGTGCAGAACCCATAGTAAATTCTTGGTTACGTGTAGCGTCATTTAAACCACCCCAATTTCCCCATTGTGGTCTGTTGTCCAATAATTTGTTCATCGAAACACCATTAATCATGGTATTTGAATATTCATTATCCAAACCTCTAATTCTAAAACGAGCTTGTCCCCAGTTGAATGCAGCTGTTTGCTGATAAGTATCACGTGATGCTTGTAATAAACCGGCTGTATTTTCTGAGCCACTATTATCATCTCCTAAATCATTTTCGAGTATAGTAATAAGGTTGATTTGCTGTTCAAAGGTTACATCTTCTTCTAAAACTACAATTCCTAAATCGAGAATTTTACCGTCTTCAACATCAACTACCAAGAGCTGATCTTTAAAACCAGTACTTTTAATCAAAAGTGTTTGACTTCCGGCGGTAAGTTCATTAAAAGTAAACACTCCAGCAGCATTAGTGAGTGTTGTAAACGTGGTGTTTTGGATAGATGCAACTACATTTTGTAAAGGTTTTTGCGTTTTTGAGTCTATTACCTTTCCGGAGAAACCCGTTGATTGGGCAAAAACAAAAACAACTTGCAATACAAAATAGGCACTAAAAACAAGTTTTTTCATAAATAAAATATTGTTAAATTCTGTTAGCTAAGTCTTAATAAAAACTTAAAGCGGACAAATGTACATATTTTAATAATATTATTTACTTTTGGCTCGAAGTTTGTAAAAAACTTGACATTTAATTAATATACGTTTTATGAAAATAAAAAACCTAATTGCCCTTTTCTTTGTATTATTCGCAATTTCTGTATCAAATGCGCAAGGAAAAAAGTATATTGTGCATACAGTTGCCTTCTACAATTTTGAAAACTTGTTTGATACTATAGATGGTCCAAACAATGATGAAGAATGGCTGCCAAATGGTGCGCAAAACTGGACTTTTGAAAAATATAAGAAAAAACTACATAACTTAGCTAGAGTGCTTTCTGAAATTGGTACAGGAGAAAATCCTAACAATTCGCCTACACTTATTGGTGGTTGTGAAATTGAAAATCGTGGTGTTTTAGAAGATTTAGTAAAAGAACCTGCTTTAATCAATAGAGACTATGGCATTGTTCATTTCGAATCTCCTGACAAAAGAGGAATTGATGTTGCTCTATTATACCAAAAAAAACATTTTAAACCTACAAGTTTTAAAAGTATTCCTTTATTAATTTACAGAAATCAAATAAACCAAAAAGCAAAAGAAAAGAATGAAGTAGATGATGCTTCCGACGATAAATCCGAAATTGATAAAAATCTTGACAGAGTTTACACCCGCGACCAACTACTAGTAACTGGTTTTCTTGACGGCGAAGAAATTAATATAATTGTTAATCACTGGCCTTCACGTTCAGGTGGTGAAAAGAAAAGCTCTCCTTTTAGAGAAGCAGCAGGAAGATTGAACAGACAAATTATGGATTCAATTTTTAAAGTTAATCCTAATGCAAAGATTATTACCATGGGCGATTTAAATGATGGAAGTTACAACAAAAGTGTCAAAGAAGGCATTGGTGCTAAGAGGAAAAAAGAAGAAGTAAAGCAATTTGGTATTTATAATCCATTCGAGGAAATGTTTTACAAAGGAAATGCAACATTATTTTACCGCGATGCTGGAGATATTTTTGATCAAATAATGGTTTCAGAAGCATTAGTAAAAAACGATTATGCCTCATTCCAATATTGGAAAGCCGGAATATATAATAAACCATATATGATTACAACTGTTGGACAATATAAAGGATATCCTTTAAGGCATAGTATGAATGAAATTGGATTTAGTGATCACTTTCCTGTTTATATTTACCTGCTCAAACAAGTTAATTAAGAAAATAAGGTTAGTGATTACTAACCTTTTTTATTTTTATAATTATGATAAAAATGGCAACCACAAAACCTTTTAATCTTACCAGTTGGGTAAATGAAAATCGTCATTTATTAAAGCCGCCTGTGGGCAACAAAAATTTATACGTTAACTCTGGTGATTATATAGTTATGATTGTTGCTGGTCCAAATGCACGTAAAGACTACCATTACAACGAAACCGAAGAGTTATTCTATCAACTAGAAGGTGAAATTACGGTTTTCATTCAGGAAGATGGCGAAAAAAAAGCCATGAAACTCTCTGCTGGCGACATGTTCTTATTACCTGCAAAAGTGCCGCACTCGCCTTCTCGAACTGAAAATTCTATCGGGCTAGTTGTAGAACGTAAAAGAGAAGGAAAAAATATTCCTGATGGGTTACTTTGGTATTGCGACAATTGTAATCATAAACTACATGAGGTTTATTTTGAACTGCACAATATTGAAAAAGACTTTTTAAAGCACTTCCATCATTTTTATAATTCTATCGACTTAAGAACCTGTTCGAATTGTGGAACCATTATGGAAGCAGATGCAAGATTTACTGAAAAATAATTTTCAGTCTGATCACTATACAAAAAGTATCGGCTTCTACTAAAACCTAATCCCTTTATTACTAGAAAAAGTTAGTTAGGTCAAATCAATTCTGTTTAAAATATTAATAAAATTTTATGTTTTTTATAACTTTTATCTAAGTTTTATTTAGAAAATGAGTTCTTAAATTTGTTAAAAAAGGAAAAACATGAAAACAAAAATTATTTTAATTGCTTTTAGCGCTCTGCTTTTGCAAAGCTGCTCTGTTGTTCGCCCAGGTGAAGTGGGAGTGAAACAAAGATTAGGAAAACTTTCTGATGAAATTACAGATCAAGGTCCGGTTTTATTTAACCCTTTTACAAGCAAAATTGTGAAGGCGTCTATCCAAACCACCGATTTAGAATTGAATCTGAGTTTACCGAGTAAAGAAGGTATGAGTGTTATCTCTCAAGTATCCATTTTATACCGTCTCGAAAAAGACAAAGTTCCTTCTATTATTAGAACTTATGGATTAACATACGAAAACATAATTTCAAATGTTTTTCGTTCCGCAGCAGCTGATGTAAGCTCTAATTTTTTTGCGAAAGATATGCACTCGGGAATGAGAGCTAACATTGAGTCTGAAATAAAAATAAAAATGGGTGAAGTTCTCTCCAAACAGGGAATTGTAATTGAGTCTGTTTTAATGAAAAGCATTCAATTGCCAGCTGGTTTAGCAAATTCGGTAGAAAGAAAATTACAAGCCGAACAAGATGCTATGAGAATGGAGTTTGTACTACAACAAGAAAAACTAGAAGCCGAAAGAAAAATTATTGAAGCTAAAGGTACTAGAGATTCTCAAAAAATAATTTCAGAAGGATTAAATTCCGATATTATTAAACTTCGTTCTATTGAAGCTTTTATGGAATTGTCAAAATCTGCCAATAGCAAAGTTATTATCACTGATGGTAAAACTCCCATGTTGATAGATTAAAAATTTTTAAAAACTGAAGCTCTTTGAAGCAGTTTTATGTTAACAGCATAAAGCTGCTTTTTTTATTTACATAAAATTGCCAACGATTTAAGAAATGTGATAAATAAATTCTATCTATTTTTGCTTTAAACTTCAATACAATTAAATTTATATAACAATGGCATCAATTGCACAACAATTCGGCATGACCGAGGCCTTAACTCAACTCGGTATAAAAACCATCAACGAAGGTACATCAACAGGACAAAATAACTTTTCAAATGGAGCCATTCTAGAAAGTTATTCACCAGTTGACGGACAATTAATCGGAAAAGTAAAAGCATCAACCCCAGCTGATTATGAGAAAGTAATGCAATCCGCAACCGATGCTTTTAAAACATTCCGATTGATGCCAGCACCACAACGCGGTGAAATTGTGCGTCAGTTTGGACAAAAATTGCGTGAGAAAAAAAAACCTCTTGGAAAACTAGTTTCTTATGAAATGGGTAAATCATTGCAAGAAGGTTATGGCGAAGTTCAGGAAATGATTGATATCTGCGATTTTGCCGTTGGCCTTTCGCGCCAATTACACGGATTAACCATGCATTCAGAACGTCCTGGACACCGAATGTACGAACAGTATCATCCGCTTGGAATTGTTGGAATTATCTCGGCCTTCAATTTCCCCGTGGCAGTTTGGGCTTGGAACACTGCTTTAGCATGGATTTGTGGCGATGTCTGTGTTTGGAAACCATCCGAAAAAACACCTTTATGCGGCATCGCTTGTCAAAACATTATTGCCGAAGTTTTAAAAGAAAACAACCTTCCCGAAGGGATTTCTTGTTTAATCAATGGTGATTATAAAATTGGAGAATTATTAACTTCAGACAAAAGAGTTCCTTTAATTTCGGCAACTGGTTCTACTAGAATGGGTAAAATTGTGGCACAAACAGTGGCTGCTCGTTTAGGAAAATCATTATTAGAATTAGGCGGAAACAACGCTATCATTGTAACCCCAGATGCCGATATTAAAATGACAGTTATAGGAGCTGTTTTTGGCGCTGTTGGAACAGCAGGACAACGTTGTACTTCAACTCGTAGATTAATTATCCACGAAAGTATTTATGATAAAGTAAAAGATGCTATCGTTTCGGCATACGGACAATTAAAAATCGGAAATCCTTTAGATGAAAAAAATCACGTTGGACCGCTTATCGATACGCATGCTGTTGAGATGTACAAAAAAGCTTTGGAAAAAGTAGTTGCCGAAGGCGGAAAAATACTAGTTGAAGGTGGCGTGCTGAAGGGTGAAGGTTACGAAAGTGGTTGTTACGTAAAACCAGCAATAGCTGAAGCAGACAATTCATTTGAAATTGTGCAACACGAAACGTTTGCACCTGTTTTATATTTATTAAAATATTTAGGTGATGTTCACGATGCTATTGCTGTTCAAAATGGTGTTGCTCAAGGTTTATCATCAGCAATTATGACTAACAATTTGCGTGAAGCAGAAGCCTTTTTATCTGTTGCTGGTTCAGATTGTGGCATTGCCAATGTAAATATTGGAACTTCTGGAGCAGAAATTGGCGGTGCTTTTGGTGGAGAAAAAGAAACTGGCGGCGGAAGAGAATCGGGTTCAGATGCTTGGAAAATCTATATGAGAAGACAGACAAATACTATCAATTATACTACAAGTTTGCCATTGGCACAAGGAATTAAATTTGACCTATAGATTTTGGCTTTGCACGATATAATTCATACAAGTTTCATATAAGAAAAAAGGCGTTCAGAAATTTTGAACGCCTTTTTTAACTTTTTAAATCTTCTAATTTCTTTTATGCCTTATATGGTTCAAATGTTGTTCAACCTTACTTTGTCTTCTTCACATACTGCGTCAAAATAACAATATGTTGTCCTTCAACTCTGCCTTCTATTTGTTCCGCATTATCCCAAACCAATTTGATGTTATGAACAACGGTGCCTCTCAATAAACCGCTGTAGTATAAACACCCCGACAACGCCAACAAAAAACAACGCTAAGCCCAGCCACCAATAATTTCGTTGGTGCAATTCAATAGTTTCATTATTACAATCTTCCAAAAATCTGAAAAAAAACTTTTCGTCAAGTAGTGAAACATATAAATAATATAATTTTTTAGGGTTATAACCTCAAAATAATATAATTTTTTAGGGTTGTAAATAAGTTTTAGTATATTTGCACCATGATAATTAGAGACATTTCTAAAAACATTGTAGCCGATTGGGATTATAAAAAAGCAATTGTGCTATTAGGTCCAAGGCAAGTGGGCAAAACCACATTAATTGAAAAATTAATGACCAATAAAAAAGTCTTGTTTTTAAATGGAGATGATCCACAAACACGCCTTACGTTTGCCAATGCTAATTTTAATTTTCTGAAAGAAACGGTATCCGATTTTGAAGTTATTGTAATAGATCAAGCACAACGCATACAAAATATTGGTGTAACAGTTAAAATGCTTATCGATGCCAAACTTAACAAACAATTTATACTCACAGGCTCTTCTTCTTTAGATCTAGGCAATGAAATTAACGAGCCGCTAACGGGCAGAAAATGGGAGCATCGATTATTCCCTTTAAGCTGGAACGAAATTAAAAACCACTTTTCTTTTGCAAAATCGTTTGAAAGACTAGAAGAATTTTTAATTTATGGTATGTATCCAGAAGTAGTTACGGAACAAAAAAAACAAAAAATTCTGCTACAATTGGCAGGTAGCTATTTATATAAAGACATTTTAGAATTAGTCAATATCAAAAAACCAGACTTGTTGATGAAACTGCTTAATGCACTTGCACTTCAACTAGGCAGCGAAGTATCTTATAACGAGTTATCAAAAATACTTGGGGTAGATAGAATGACCGTGGTAAATTATATTGATTTACTAGAAAAAGCATTTGTAATATTCAGACTAAATCCCTACAACACCAACCAACGCAACGAAATCACCTCAAAACCAAAAATCTATTTTTATGATAATGGAATAAGAAATGCTATTATTGGACAATTCAGTCCATTACAAAACAGACAAGATGTGGGTGCTTTATTTGAAAATTTCTTTATTAGTGAGAGAATTAAAAAATTATCCTACGAAGGATTTTACGGAAAAACACACTACTGGAGAAATACCCAACAAGCAGAAATTGACTTCTTAGAAATAATAGAAAATGACATAACGGCTTACGAAATAAAATACAACCCAAACAAAAAGGTTATTTTCACAAAATCGTTTACCGAAAAATACCATCCCAAAAACACCATTGTAGTAAATAAAGATAATTTTTGGGAATATTTGTAGCGTTTAATTTGTGATAATTTGAGCAATCTGTGTTTTACTTCGTCTTCTTCACATACTGCGTCAAAATAACAATATGTTGTCCTTCAACTCTTCCTTCTATTTGTTCCGCGTTATCCCAAACCAATTTGATGTTGTGAACTGCCGCTCCACGTTTTGCGGTAAAATTGGCTCCTTTGACATCCAAATCTTTAATTAAAACTACCGAATCGCCATCTTTTAGAATGTTGCCGTTTCCATCTTTATGAACTATTTTACCATCTTCGTCTTCGCCTTCCCCAGTAGCACCTGCCCAAACTAAGGTTTCTTCGTCAAGATACATCATGTCCAACAAATCTTGTGGCCAACCTTCTGCACGTAATCGGTTAAGCATTCGCCAAGCTACAACTTGTACAGGTTTATTTTCATTCCACATACTATCACTAAGACATCTCCAATGATTTGGGTCTGTTGGTGTCGTATTTTCTATTTGGCTTTTACAAGTCGAACAAACCAAAACAGAATTGTCTACCGATATGGATTCTTCTTTTGTTAGATGTATTCTTAAATCTTCAGTAGAGCCACACAATTCACATATAGAACCGCTTCTTTCGTTTAGTTTTTGGTCAATGACACTCACCTTAAAGGTTAAATGAAGCGCCTATTTGAAACACAAATTGATTGTTATATTCGTCAAATCCTTGAATATTTCTGTCGTATCTTGCTATTGGAATTCCTGCTTCAGTATATAAACCAAATCCTTCTGAAAAGAAATACCTAAAGCCCAAATGTGCTCCAAAATTTCTTAACCCCAAATTCAATCCTGGATAAATATCCATGGCTTTGTCCAATTTAAAAACACTACCCAAGTTGGCGTTAAAACGAACTTTCGCGTCTGCTCTGTCACTAAAATCAGCACTCGTTCCATTAGGCTCTTTTACCGAAAGCAAATAGGATGCTACAAAACCGTATGACATGTTTTCCCCCAAACCAAAATCGGCAGAAAAATTAATTCCTGTTCCGCCATCTTGCATATTCAACCCTACTTGTGCTTTGATATCGCCTTTCCCTTTATAAGCTTGAGCATTAACGCAACTTACCATAATGATTGCTACTAACGTGATTGTTTTTTTCATTTTTTATTTAAATTTTAATTTGTTATTAGCAAAAGTAAGTAATATTTTTAATTTCTCCCTTTTTCATTAAAATACAACACGTTTAAAGGTTCGCTTTGCCAAAATTCTTTGGTATCAACGTCCAGTATTGTTAATGGTCCATTAAAAGCTGCACCCGTGTCGATATTCCAAATACATGCTTTTTGTATTGGAATAGTTTGTTCTATTTTGGTAACTGGAGTATGGCCAATGTAAATTTCATTATATAATTTCAATCGTTTAGGGTACAAAAAACTATCTTTAGAAATAGCAGCATCTAATGCCAATGCAGTTTCCCAAAGCGTTCTGTCCCAATAAAAGAGTTTTGGAAAATATTCATATTCAATACCGTTCATGTTGGTAAATCCTGCGTGAATAAATAATCGGTTTTGCTCATCTAGGTAATAATCTTGTAACGATTGTAGAAATTCGATATGTCGTTTCTTTTTTGTTTCGGAAACAGTATCATAAGCAAGAACAGTTGCTTCGCCACCATGTTTAAACCACATACTTTCATCAATGTTTTCATTATTAGAAGACAACCAATCGAAAAGTAGCTCATCGTGATTGCCGCGAATAAAAATACAGTTTTGTTTTTTACTTAAATCGATTAGAAAATCGATTACTTCAGGCGATTGACTCCATCCATCTACATAATCCCCAAGAAAAATCAATGTATCATCTGTTGTTACTTTGGCTCTATCCATGATTTGATGTAAAGCGCGTAATCCGCCGTGAATGTCGCCAATGACTAATGTTCTATTCATTATTTACTATAAAAGAGAGTGTAAAAGTAGTTGAAATTTTAACAAAATATACACTTTTAACGTAAAGTCAATCCCTTTTATAGAGATAGTTTTACATCGTAGTATTACAAGTACAAGGAATTCCTAAATTTTTTATTAAAAACCGTAAAACATTGATAGCCAATGTTATTACACAGAAAACTATTGTCTTATTTAATACTTAAAAAACATGAAAAAATTAGTTTACACCATCGCAATTATTACTTTATTCGTTACATTTACATCATGTACCGCGGATGAAATAGAAAACCCAAAACAAAAAACAACAATGCAATCCCAATTGGATGGCTCAACACAAAAAGCTGGCGATATTAATCCGCCACTACAACCACTACCAAATCCAAAATCATAGATTATCTTATTTAAGTTCTCAAGTTGTGTAGCTTAGCACCTCTTGAGAACTTAAATTATTTTGTAAATTTGAAAAAAATATTTTCTTGAAAAAAATCATTTACATAATTATTATAGTCTTTTTTATTTGCTGTCATAAAAATAAAAGTGATGAATCTAAAAGTAAAGGGAATGATTCGATAACTGACAATTTAGACCCTGCTTTTATTGAATTAAAATCTAAACAATACGATACTGTAGTTCGAAAAGAACTTAAAGAACTTGCCGTTAAATTTGTTTATAATAAAAAAAATTATTTTGAAATATATAAATATATAGATGAAAAGTCAACGATAGTCAACGATCCGTTTGGTAGGATTGAAGCAAATACGAATTTAGGAATTTATTATTTCAATAAGTTTCAAAACGATAGTGCTTTTTACCACTTTTCAACGGCGGAAAAAATTTCTAGAAGTCAAAAAGGCAATCCTTTTATGGGCACTATTCTCCAAAGTAAAGCCGATTTACTTTGGTGTCAAAAGAATTTTACCGAAGCAGAAAGTATGGCAATTAAAGCACTAAAAATTGCAAAACAAAGAAAAAATAATGATTTAATATTTAGCTGTTACATAACTATTGCTAATTCATTAGTGGGATTGAATAAAAATGAAGAAGCATTAAAGTATTACAACAAAGCTTTAGAGGCGGTTGAGCGTGTTGATTCTACAGTAAATAAATTAGTATGGAAAGCATCCATCTACAATTATATCGCTCTCATTTACCAGAAAGAAAATAATTTTAAAGAAGCAATAAAATACTCCTATCAAGGATTGAGTTTTGACAATTTTAAACAAACTCAACCTTCAATGTATTGCTATTTAACCAATATCATTGCCTACTCCAAATTCAAACTTGGCGAAAAATCGGCCGTAAACCAATTCAATGAGACATTAAAAATTGGGGATAGCATTCAAAGTATTCCCATTCAAATTACAGCCAAAACGTATTTAGGCGAATTTTATTTAGCTCAAAAGGATACGTTAAAAGCAAACACTTATTTGAAAGACGCACAGTTGCTTTCTCATAAAAACAATATTTTTGAAGATGAGTTGAAGATTTTGCAACTTTTAGCACTTGCTAATCCTCAAAACGAGTCTTTCTATTCTAATAGATACATTGAACTTAATGATAGTTTACAAAATATTGAACGCGCCACTCGAGATAAATATGCGCGTATCGAATTTGAAACCGATGAAATTAGTCAGCAAAAAAATGTAATAGAAATACAAAATGACAAACTAACGCAACGTATTTGGGTTATTTCGGGATTTGCGTTTTTAATTTTATTAGTCGTTGTTTTATGGTTTTTGAATAAATCGCAAAAAAACAAAACTAGAGAGTTGCTTTTTAAACAAGAACAACAAAAAGCCAACGAAGAAATTTACCAATTGATGTTGAACCAACAACAAAAAATTGAAGAAGGCAAGCAAATTGAAAAACGAAGAATCTCTCAAGAATTACACGATGGTGTAATGGGGAGATTGTCGAGCATCCGATTGAATTTATTTGTACTTAACAAAAAAACAGATCAAGAAACAATTAATAAATGTCTCGAATATATTAAAGACATCCAAGCAATTGAAAAAGAAATTAGAACCATTGCCCACGATTTGAATAAAAATTTATTTTCAGACAGTTCCAATTTTAATAGTATTGTTGAAAATCTTTTTGCCACTATTCAAAACCATACTCAAATCAATTTTATACTAAATAACGACGAGCGAATCGATTGGGAAACAGTAAATAACAACGCTAAAATAAATAGCTATAGAATAATTCAAGAAGCACTTCAAAATATTGATAAATATGCCAAAGCTCAAACGGTGACCATTACCATGTCTAAAAAAGAAGACGCAATTTCAATTGAAATTAAAGACGACGGCATTGGTTTTAAAATGAAAATTGCGAAAAACGGTATCGGATTAAAAAATATGCAAAAAAGAATGGAAGACATTGGTGGTACTTTTGAAATCGAATCCTATCCTAAAAAAGGGACAAAAATAAATTTGTCTATTCCGATTTAGTTTTATACTTTCACACAAAGTTAAAATTAACGGTATGCTGTACAAAATTTTAATGGTTGATGATCATCCTTCTCAAATTGATGGCTACAAAGCAATTTTACAGTACAACAATAAAGACATAGAAATTGAAACAACTACCTGTTTTAATTGCGAAGAAGCTTACCACATAATAACTAATACCTCCAACCCAGTTCGTTTTGATTTGGTATTTCTCGACCGGAGTTTACCGCCTTACTTAGACAAAAAGATAAAATCGGGCGAAGACTTAGCGCTTTTATCTCGCAAACATTGGCCAGAAACCAAAATAATAATGCTTACGTCTCATGCCGAAGCTTTTATACTATATGACATTGTGCACAAAGTACGACCAAACGGACTTTTAATTAAAAGCGATTTTGATGGCGATGGCTTATTGGAAGCTTTTGATGCTGTTGTAGAAGGAAATACCTATTATACCGAAACAGTTAGAGAGAGTATTAAAGAGCGTTTACTTTCACAAGGACTTTTAGACAGTGTTGATCGTCAAATAATAACCCTAATCTCAGAAGGGTTTCAAATTAAAACCATTGCCGAAACCATGAATTTGTCTCAAGACACTATTAAGAAGCGCAAAAGCAAAATAAAAGACGTACTAGGCATAGACAAAGGCAATGATGAAGATATTCTTAAAGAATGTCGGCATCTTAGATTGATATAAATTTTCAAGATTAAAATTTTAACTTTTTTTACACTTTTAGTGTACTACCGCCTTTTGAGGTTGTAGTAGTTTTGACATAACAAATTACTCGAGAATTTTTTGTTACAAAAAACAATTATTAAAAAGGTCTGAAAGGGTTTCAGATTTAAAAAACTTTAAAATTATATAATATGAAAAAATTAGTATTTGGCTTAATTGCCACAGTTATGTTAGGGTTCGTTGGAAATTCGCAGGAATTTACACCTGAAAGTGTCAAAAACGATTTGCAAATCGGTACGATGTCGTTTTATTCCTCAATAAAAGGTTTTTATAAAGCAGGAATGACAGAAAAAGAGTTTTTACTTGCTCTATCTAATGGTAACGGTTTTAAAAATCAAACTGAAGAAGCTAAAAATATTTTAAAACTATCTTATGAATTGTTAACTAATAAAGCTCCCGACCAAAGAGTAAAAGAAGTGTTAATTAAACCATTTGCAATTTTTACAAAAGAAGGTTTACAATTAATGTATGACGGAAAAACCGAGAATTTAAACGCAGCTTCAACGATAATGTTTGGTATAGAGGATGATTCGATTAATACAAAATTATCAACTAAAACAAAAGGACCTAACGGCGAAGTGGTTTTTGATAATGTTGAGGGATGTCGCTGGTACCAAATAGGTTGTCATATTAGATGGTTGTTTGGAACTGAGGAAGGAAGAAAAACTCTTAAATCGATAATAGATGTTTTAACGTTCGTAGTTACTTTATTCTAATTTGCGCGGAGCAACCATTTTAAACACTATTTTTAATCATGAAAACATCAAACCTACTTTTACTACTACTATTTGTTTTTTCCTCTTGTTCTTTAAGCAGTGTAGTTAATAAATCCCTTGAAAAGAAGAAAATTTATAGTGATGACATTAATTTTGAAGTTACCTTGATAAAAGATGATAAGGAAGTCAAAATAATTCCTTTGCGTCATTTAGGTACACCACAATTTTATGATAATTTAAAAGTTGCTCTTGCTAAATATCAAAATCTAGGTTACGTTGTTTTTTATGAAAGGATAAAATCAAATAATGCTACTGAAAATGATAGGCGCAAATACAGGAAAATTTTACCTATAAAAATCAACTTATCTGATACAAAACAAGTTGATTACAAAGAAATACTGTTAGAGAAGATCAGAAAAGTTAATCCTAAATTTGAATTTACTAAAAATGTTGTACCACAACCTACGTACGATTTTTTAATAACCGATTTGAATAACTCAAAAAATGTTGATGTAACTATAAACGAGTTTGTCGGCGAATATGAAAGATTATATGGCACCATTGTTTTAGACTCTTGTGATTATATTACTGATTGGAGGGAAACTACTTGTAACGGAAAAAGAGCTAAAAATATTGATAAAGTAACGCTCGATTTTAGGAACAATAATGTAGTAAATACTGTTTTAAGTGCTAATAATAATAAAATTTTAATCCTCTATGGCGAAAATCATATAAATGGCATAAAAAAACAATTGCAAAAAGAAGGTTTTACGCTCAACTAATTCTAATAAAAAACGGCAATCTCAAGTGACTTGTCGTTTTTTTCTATTAAAATACATTATTCTCCAATAAAAAAAGAGTTAAACTTATTTTATTCAAAAGCATTGAAAAGAAATACATTTGAATACATTCCTGTTGATTTCTTTCAATCATTTACTGTTTTTAAAAAGGTTTACGAAAAAAGATTTTATTAAAACATAAAAAACATGAAAAAATCAATCTTTATTATTTTATTACTTTATCCACTATTCTTTTTTTCTCAAACTAGAATAATCACAGGAGTTGTAAAAGACATAGTTACATCAATACCTATTGAAGGAGTTTCAGTTGGTATTAAAAACACTAATGGCGGGACCATTACTAACGAAGAAGGTAAATTTAGAATGACGCTGAACATAATAAATAATGTGCTGACTTTTAATCATTTAAATTATAATCAGTATGCTTACACTATTCTGGCAACAGATGATAACCTTGAAATTCTTTTAGAACCAAAATCGTATACACTTCAAGAAGTTGTAATCAGAAACCAACCGATTAATGAAACGGTAATGGAAGCACTTAAAAATTCTAAAAAGCAGCTTGAAAAATCGGTGTTATTAAGCACCTATTATCGAGAATTTATCAAGGTGGATGATGTTTACACTAATTTTTCGGATGGTTTATTGGATTACAACATCAAACGAAAAAGCGGCGCTTCAGACTTGTATGTTAATCAAAGTAGAGCTTATGATTTGAAAGATTCAACATCGGCTCAACGCCAAAAAATGAATGAAGCTATCTATTTTTATGATGTTAGAGATGCCATATCGGATGCGTACAACTTAAAAAAATTAAAATTCATCTTGCAAAGCAAAAACTACGACTATGAAATCGAAACAAAAAACGATGACAAAGGAAATACAATTGAAGTGGTGACAGTTATACCCAAAAAAGAAGTAAAATTAGGCTTGAATTGTGGAACAGTAGTATATGATGTAAAAACCAAATTAATTTTAGAAATTGACCTGAAAAAGTCACCCGAACACAAACAATACATTGATGAAATAAACGCTGGTTTATTTAGGTTTAAAATCAATGAAGAATGTAGGAAAGCCAGTTTTAAAATTGATGGGGATAATTACATTTTGGTTTACAATCAAAATAAATTAAACGTTTATTTCAAAATGAATGATAGAATAGACAACACTTATGAATTTCTTAGCGATCTTGTGACTACTGATTATAAAGAAGGAGAATTCGATTTCGACCGAAGTAAAAGACATAAAGAAAGAAGTTTGTTTTCTTCGGGGAATAATTTTAAAGAAGAATATTGGAAAACAAAAAATATAATACTATTAAATGAAGAAGAAGAAAAAATCATAAATACTTTAAATGGCAAGTAAACTTTTTATAGACCCTTTATAAATTCTAGATATCATTGCCTTTTATTTTTTTAATTTAAAAATTAACACATGAAAACAACAATTTTAATATTGCTATTGCTTTTTGGGATTTATTCTTTGCTATACTTGCCGGATAAAAATCATATACTCTATATCCTTCTTTTTATTCCTTATGTGGGGTTTATCATAAACGAATTTAGAAAAATGAAAAAAAAGTAATATCATATTAAAAAAAATTAGCCGTCTCACAACTTGAGTCGGTTTTTTTTCTTTTTTGCAAAAAGCAATACTATTCTGTATAATTACATCTATTTTTAAAAATAAAGTAACATGAAAAACCTATTTCATATTGCGATAGCATTACTATTGCTAACAAGCTGCAAATCTGTATTAAAAAAATCGTATGCGGTTAAAAATCCAAAGCTGGAAGATCAAGTTTCAATAAAGATGTTCTTACATAAGAAAAAAATAGACACCTCAAATGTTTATGTTTTTAATAATTTAATGGCGTATGCCGGGGCATCTAATCTGAAGTTGTTATCCATTCCAGATGCTGTTTTTTTTAATAAAGAAGGTTTTTTTGTGAGTTATAAAAAATCCGCTACAGACTGTAACGCAAAAATCGATGGATTCATTTCCGATTTAAGTTCGTTTTCTCAATTACCAAAAGACGAAACTAAAAAAATGGATGATTTAGTTGCTTTAATTAATAATAACAACAATACGATTCCAACCAAAGCAGATATAAATGTGTTTATTACTTGGGCAGTTTTTGCAGGAAAATTAAATGATGAGAAAGCATTTGAATGGGTAAAACTACTTAATGATGCTAAAAAGAAAGGAATAAATGTAAATTATTATCTTTTAAATTGTGACTTTCAAAAAAGCTGGAACCTTTCTAAAGAAGAAAAAGAAGGAATCGGAATAAGAGAATAATCAAGACCCTTTATAAAATACAAGACAACATTGAGTTGTCTTTTTTTATGTTCAAATAATCCAAAATTTTTAATCACAGTTTATTCATAAAAGATACACTTTAACATTTTTTACACTTTTAGTGTAAAAGCAAAGCTTTCTTTACCTCTAATTTTACAACATCAAAGCGATACAAATATGTACTTTCCTAAAAGAAAAGAAAATGAAAAAGTTAGCCACTATTCGTGATTATTGTTTTTATTATGCAAACCAATACACACACAAAAAGAACAGGTTTGTTAAAAACTCAAATTAGTAAAGAGTATACTGGAAAAGAAATAGCCAACGCTCAACTGCTTTTCGCTTCTATAAAAAAATCAAAACCCAAGCCCGACGGAATGGAAGTTTTGAATGGTTCAGCAGCTGGGACTTATAAATTTGCTGAAACCTCAAAAAC
Organism: Flavobacterium aureirubrum; assembly: GCF_038739835.1. Lineage (NCBI taxonomy): Bacteria > Pseudomonadati > Bacteroidota > Flavobacteriia > Flavobacteriales > Flavobacteriaceae > Flavobacterium > Flavobacterium aureirubrum. Next base: position 183,173 of record NZ_JBCGDO010000002.1, on the reverse strand, counting down.
AAAAGGATGCAAAAGGCAACAATTGGATTGCATTATTAAAATGACTCTTTTAGAGTAAAAAGTAATATTCAAAATTTAAAAACATGATAAAGCTAATAATCACAGCCACCACATTGCTTTTAACAATGGTAATGTCAGCACAATCTAAAACTAAAACCTTTAGTGAAGATATTCGCGGAATGAGTTGTAAGGGCGGTCTTGGAAGATGCGTTACCGAAACAATAACAGATAATAAAACAAACAATATGAAAAACTTTAATGTCATAAAACTTTCTCCCTATAGTATGATTCTCGAAATAGATTTGAATAATCTAAGTGTTGAAAATCAGAAGTTGTTTTTTGGTAAAGAATACGCCAAAATTGGGCCAAACGAAGAATTGGTTTTTTTACAAGATCAAGATTTTATTTTTGACATCAATACAATACTCTATTTAGAACTTGATCCAGGATATCGTCTGTTAAAAAGAGGAAGTTATCCTTTAGAAATTACAAAAGATAAAGTACATGTTACTCTTGCTTTATCGCCCTACAGATAGATTATTTTAAAAAAATTAACTCATGAAAAAAGCAAAATATACCTTGGTTTTACTACTTCTGTTTGTAAAAGCAACTGCTTTTTCAATTGTAGACAATGACAATCCGAATGTTTTAATAACCGAATTGTTAAATGAAATTAAAGCAATAAATCATAAATACGAATTGTTATTGGATGACAAACAATACCAATTAAAACAAGTAAATGAGGCATTATTTCTAGCCATTAGTACCGAACAAAAAGTGGATTTATTAGTCGAAAAAGACCGAATTAAAAATGAAATTTTCGAGTTAAAAGCAGAAAGTTCAGGAGAAATTTCTAAAATTCGTTATTTAAAAGGGTTGCAAATTATCAAAATTCTTTATGAAAAAGTTTTGAGTTTGGATCATCATTTTGCTTCGGTAAGAACCTTAAATGAAATCAATAAAATATCGAATCCGAATCAATATCCCGAATATGAAAAATTGAAAGATTTGGTATCGTCTAAAAAAGACAAAAAAAACGGATATGATTTAACATCTGTTCTAGGAACCAACACTATTGTTTCTGTTGTGCAAACCTTTACCAACATGCTTGGTTCTTCAATGTCTAGAGACGAAAAAGAAAAAGAATTAGCAAATGTAGATTGTATTCTCGATTTTACGCTTCGCATGCAAAACGATTTGAATACCATCTATTTTGAAACGGCTTTTCTTCAAAAAAGCAACGACAAAATCAAACTCGATATCGAACTTTTATTTAAAGATTATACTAAACCTATTAATTATGTTGCCACTTTAGAAAACTGTCGCACCAGCGATGATTGGGAAACGGTAACGCAAAAAATGGAAGAGTATTTAGCAACAATGAAAAAAGCAACAGGAACAGCACAATATAAAATGCAAGTCAACCTTGAGTTTCCAATTGATCGTTTGTTACAGTTTATCACTCAATACAACAACTTTATTGATCAAGGAGGTAAATTTTACGAAAAATTTAAAATTATTCTGAATAGCTATGAAAACGAAAAACAATGCGAAACCAAATTGCCTTTAGAATATAAAAAATTAAAAGCCGACATTGATGTAGCCATCGATAAATTCAACATTGCCTACAAGCCAGTAGAAATCAACGGCACAAAAATGAAGGAAATATTATACGGATTAAATGAATTTTGATCGATGATTTCAAAACGAAATAGTTAGTTAAAAATTGGGTTGATTTTTATCTTTAAAAAACGACAAGTTTATGACTGTCGTTTTTTTTATGTAAAATGACAAAAAAATCAGTTCCTATATTTACAAATGTCCATCAACATAATCTCCAAGGAAAATCAAAGTGTCATCAGAGGTTACTTTGGCCCTTTCCATGATTTGATGTAACGCTCTTAATCCGCCGTGAATGTCGCCAATTACTAGTTTTCTATGCATTGTTTTTGTTGTATTTCATTTTTCTTAAAATTCGCATCGCTTCTTTAAAGCTAAGGTAAATTGTTGGGTTTTTTTGGGTTTTCAAAAATGGTTTTGCTTCAATTAATTTTTGCTTGGCATCGTCAAAACCATTGAGATAACAAATCATTAAAGTGGAAGATAAATTCTCTAAATCTTTTTCTTCTCTTTCTGAAATTGGATATCCTTTTTCTATTTTTTTGAGTAATGCAATATTGGAATTATAAATATGATGCAACATTTTTTTGTTAAATGCTGGAGGTTCAAAAAGCATTTGGGTTTCCATTTTATAATACCCGTTATCAAAAAAATGTATCGTTACTTTTTCTAATGGATAATAACTTGTTTTATCATTCAACCCTAAAGGAACAAATTCGGTGATAGTAAAAGAATTTTCGTCAAACGAAATTGTAACAACATCTTGAGCAGAATAAAATAGTTTTATCTGCTCGTTTACTAATTCGATATCTACTCTTGAAAAATAAGTGGTTTCTCTCACTTTTTTAGAAATTCCTGCCCAACAAATGACAAACAATTCCTTAAAAACCTTATAATTTGAAGACATATCTCCGTGTCTTTCGACCATAAAATTCATTACACCATCAAGCGTATGGGCAATACTATTTCTAGAATTGTTTTCGATGCTAATAATTGTTTCAATATTTTGTTTGGTATATGGAATTTTTTCTTCTGTTGGAATAGAATTGCTTCCTCGACGAATAAAAACCGTATTGGCTAAAATAGTATGTATATTTTTCTTAAAAAACGAGACTTTGTGCTTCGGTTTTATAGTAACCAATCCTATTACTTTATCTTTTGGCAAGTTTGGAAAAGGCACATTTTCGTATTGAATTTTAGGTGGATTTTCTAGATAAGCATTCACCAAATTTTGTATTCGGCTATCGTCAAAAAAATCATCGCCCGTAATTTCGTTTTTTTCATCTTCTACACCTACAACGATATATGAGTTATTTGATGGATTAGAGTTAGACAGCGCGCAAATATGTTTTAAAAACTTAGCTTTCCCTTCTTTAGCATGTAAATTCAACTGCCGCTTTTTATCATAAAAAGTGTTCTCATCGTTGTGAGCTAGTAAATTCTTGATAAGAAGACGTTTGTTTATCACTTTTTTTTAGTTTGCAGTCTCAGTCTCAGTTTACAGCACAAAACTGCGACTGTAAACTGCGACTGTAAACTAAATTTACGGCACTTTATTTCCCATACTTTCAGTCCAAATAGCAAACCAATCTACTTGTTCCAAATTTAATTCTACTGCTTTCATCAAAGCTTGAATTCGGGCAATATTTACAGTTCCAGCTACAGGAATTACTTTTGACGGATGTTTTAAAATCCAAGCCAATAAAATAGTATCAGAACCTAAATGGTATTTTTCAACCAACTGAACTAGTAGTTTTTTCAATCGTCGTGTTTGTTCAATGTCTTCTCTAAAAACGGTTCCCAATGGATTCCATGACATGGGACGAATATCATGCGTTTGCATATAGTCCAAACTCCCATCCAACATAGCTTCAAAATGTGTTGCCGAAAACTGCACTTGATTATAACTAATCTCCGTTTTTTGACGAATCAATTCGGTTTGGGATGCTGTAAAATTCGATACTCCAAAATCAATAATTTTACCTTCTTTTTTTAGCTTTTCAACTGCTTCAGCAATTTCATCTGCGACCATCAAAGGACTTGGGCGATGTAAAAGCAACACATCTAAAAAATCGGTTTGCAAGTTTTTTAGAGAGTTTTCCACAGACCAAATGATGTAGTCTTTGGAATAATCATAATGTTTAATGGTGTTATTTCGTGAACCTGCGCTTTGAATACCACATTTTGAAACCAACTGGATTTTGTCTCTTGCTATTTTACTTTGGGTAAATGCTTTTCCAAAATCGGCTTCGGTGGTATAATTCCCATAAATATCAGCATGATCAAATGTGGTTATTTTATTTTCAACACACACATTGATAATGTGCGCCATTTCATAAGTATTCAATTTTTTGTCCCAAATTCCCCAGTTCATCGTTCCGGCAATTATAGGTGAAAGTTTTGTTTGCATGTGTTTGTTTTTTTTAATTAATAAGATTGCTGCTTTTTGAAAGCAATTTATCATCGTCTTGAAAAAAGAGTGAAAAAGATTTCGGTCTTAAAAATATGAAAAGAAAATCATAAATCATCCTTAATATTGGGATGTTTTACAAAGTTTTAACGGATTATTAACATCTGATAAGGGATTAAATTTTCAATTTTGAAATGTTAAAATTTTGAACTTAATTGAACATCATAAAAATAAAATTATGGAAGATAATAGTACTACAATTGACATAAGAGCTATCAATGAAAAAATTGAAAGAGAAAGTGCTTTCATTGATTTATTGACTATGGAAATGAACAAAGTTATTGTGGGTCAAAAACACATGGTAGAACGCTTACTAATAGGTTTATTGGGTCAAGGCCACATTCTTCTAGAAGGAGTTCCAGGTTTGGCAAAAACCTTAGCCATTAACACCTTGTCTAAAGCAGTTCACGGAAGTTTTAGTCGTATTCAATTCACGCCCGATTTATTGCCTGCTGATGTTATTGGAACCATGATTTATAACATTAAAGCCAACGAGTTTTCCATAAAAAAAGGACCAATCTTTGCTAATTTCGTGCTTGCTGATGAGATAAATCGTGCACCAGCTAAAGTACAATCAGCGCTGCTCGAAGCCATGCAGGAAAAACAAGTAACCATTGGCGATACTACTTTCAAATTAGACAAGCCTTTTTTAGTTCTTGCAACCCAAAACCCGATTGAGCAAGAAGGAACCTATCCTTTACCCGAAGCGCAAGTGGATCGTTTTATGCTAAAAACGGTTATCGACTACCCAAAAATTGATGAAGAACGTATGGTTATTCGTCAAAATCTGAAAGGCTCATACGAAAAAGTAAACCAAGTGGTTTCTGTAGACCAAATTTTACGAGCTCAAGAAGCCGTTCGCGAAGTGTATATGGATGAAAAAATTGAAAAATATATCTTAGATATTATTTTCGCTACTCGTTTCCCAGAAAAATACAAATTAGAAAGTCTAAAGCCACTGATTGGTTTTGGTGCTTCTCCACGTGGAAGTATCAATTTAGCAACTGCTGCAAAATGCTATGCTTTTATCAAACGTCGTGGTTATGTAATTCCTGAAGATGTTCGCGCTGTAGTTCATGATGTTTTGCGTCACAGAATTGGAATTACTTACGAAGCCGAAGCCGAAAATATTACTTCTGTGGACATCATTAACAAAATCGTGAATGAAATTGAAGTACCTTAATTCAAAGTTGGCAGTGGTCAGTTTTAAGTGGTCAGTTATTTATTTTTCATAGAAAATTTTACTGAACACTAATTTCTGAACACTGAACACTATCTAAAAATGGAAACAAAAGACCTTCTCAAAAAAGTCCGAAAAATAGAAATCAAAACCCGAAGATTGAGCGATCATATCTTTTCGGGCGAATATCATACTTCCTTTAAAGGACGTGGAATGACTTTTTCTGAAGTGCGTCAATACCAATATGGTGACGATATTCGTGCGATTGACTGGAATGTCACGGCAAGATATAACGAAGCTCACGTAAAAGTTTTTGAAGAAGAACGCGAATTGACCATGATGTTGATGGTAGATATTTCGGGTTCAGAAAGTTTTGGAACAAAAAATCAGTTGAAAAGCGAAATTGTTACTGAAATAGCCGCAACTATGGCTTTTTCGGCAACACAAAACAATGATAAAATAGGTTTGATATTATTTTCGGACCAAATTGAATTATACATTCCACCCAAAAAAGGAAAATCTCATGTGTTGCGAATCATTCGTGAACTAATCGAATTTCAACCGAAAAGTAACAAAACCGATTTGTCGCAAGCTTTGAAATTTTTATCGGGAACACAAAAAAAGAAAGCTATCGTATTTGTGATTTCAGATTTCATGGTTAATGATGATTATGAGAAAACCTTGAAAATAGCTTCCAAAAAACATGATGTTACTGGAATTCGGGTGTTTGACATTCGCGAAGAAAAAATACCAAACATTGGAATGGTAGAAATGGAAGATGCAGAAACAGGAGAAATTTTAGTGGTGGACACGAGTTCAAAAAAAGCACGAATGAATTATGAAAAACACTATCAAGAAAAAGTAAATTATTTTAAGGACATTTTTTCAAAATGTGGCTCAGGAACTGTTAACACGCGTGTTGACGAAAGTTATGTGACAAAATTGTTAAGTTATTTTAAATCGAGATAAAATTTACCGCAAAGTTCGCAAAGAGATACGCAAAGCACGCCAGTTTTGTTTTTCAAAAATATAATCTTTGCGAACCTTGCGAAAGCCTTGCGAACTTCGCGGTTAAGAAAACAAATGAAAATTAAATTATACATATTATTTCTTCTATTACCAACCTCACTTTTTGCCCAAAAAGTCACGACTTCTATAGACTCTACCAAAAAGAAAATTGGGGCTGAGTTCAAACTGACTTTGAAAACCGATGTTGATACATTTTCCAAAGTAAAATTTCCTAATGCGAAGTTTTTTGGCTCTTTGGAAGTAATCCAATCCTATAAAATAGACACCGTTAGAAATGGCGCTCGTTATGAACTGATAAAAAAATATGGATTAACTCAATTTGATAGCGGAAAATATACCATTCCAAGAATTCCAGTTTTAATAAACGGAAAACCTTCCTTTTCTGATAGCATAAAAGTGGAAGTCAATGATGTAAAAGTCGATACGCTTAAACAGAAAATGTATGACATCAAAGACATTGCCGTTGTTGACAGTCCGATAGGAAATTGGTGGATATATCTTTTGATTTTAATTGCTATTGGCGTTATTGGCTATTACGCTTACAAGTTCATCAAGCACAGACAAAGTCAACCCACAGTTGAAGAAATTGTTTTCAAAACACCAATTGAAAAAGCAACAACATTATTACAACAACTAGAAAGTAAAGAACTTTGGCAGAAAGGCGAAATCAAAAGTTATTATTCGGAATTGACGGATATTGCTAGAAATTATATTGAAGAAGAAATCAACATTCCAGCAATGGAAAGTACGACTTCGGAACTAATTGAAGGATTGCGAAAAGCTGCCAAACAAAAGAAACTAAAACTATCTAACGAAACGGTCGATAACCTAGAAAAAGTTTTAAAACAAGCCGATTTAGTAAAATTTGCTAAAGTAAAGCCGCTTGATTATGAAATTGAAGAAGATAAAAAACGTATCTCTAATTCTATAGTAACCATTCACAAATCAATTCCTGAAGTTGTTGAAGAAAACGATGAATTACAACTTTGGAACGAACAGCAAAAAGAATTGGCACGTTTACAAAAACTTAAAAAACAAAAACGCGTTAGAATAATTTCAACCGTTGGAATTGTTCTTGGAATGTTGCTGCTTTTTGTTTTGGGACTAATTTATTTCAAAGGTTTTGATTATGTCAAAGATAATTTCATTGGTCATCCAACTAAAGATTTAGTAGAAGGCGAATGGGTTTTTAGCGAATATGGAAATCCTGGTATAAAAATAGAAACGCCCAAAGTTTTAAAAAGAATGGATGCTTCTAAATCGCTACCAAAAGATGCCGCTGCTTTAATCAAAGACATGCAACTTTTTGAATATGGAAGTATTTTAGAAAATTTTAATATCGCGGTTTCAACACTTAGCTATAAACAAGAAGTACAATTAGACCTCGACAAAGCAGCCGAAGCCTTTCTAAAATCCTTGGAAAGTCAAGGCGCACAAAATATAATTGTGAAAACCGAAAATTTTGACACACAACAAGGTATCAAAGGTAAAAAAGCCTATGGCACAATGACTGCGCTTGATAAAATAAAAGGAAAATCAACAAAAATGTATTATGAATTATTGCTTTTTGGTCAAAATAATGGTTTGCAACAAATCCTAATTGTACATCAAGAAGGAGATAAATATGGACAACAAATTGGGGAAAGAATCTTGAATTCGGTTGAATTAAAAATGGCACAATAATGTTTAAAGAAGTCACTTTTTTAAATCCTGAATTTTTCTGGTTGTTTTTATTACTTCCAGCAGCAGTTGCGTGGCTATATTTTAAACGAAAACAACAAACTGCTACATTAAAAATGAGTTCGATTAAAGGTTTTCAAACACAAAAATCTTTAGTCGCTAAATTAAAACCTTATCTTTTTGTGTTGCGATTATTGGCTTTAAGCTCTTTAATAATCGCAATGGCAAGACCAAGAAAAGTGGACATTAGTAGCCAAACAAAATCAACCAAAGGAATTGATATTGTTATGGCAATGGACGTTTCAGGAAGTATGTTGGCCAAAGATTTAAAACCCAACCGAATGGAAGCGCTTAAAAAAGTAGCAGCCACTTTTGTTGAAGGAAGACCAAACGATAGAATTGGAATTGTAGTTTATGCTGCAGAAGCGTATACAAAAACTCCCGTAACTAGCGATAAAGCAGTTGTTTTAAATGCTATTCAAAGTATAAAATATGACAATGTAATTCAAGATGGAACTGGAATTGGGATGGGTTTGGCAACGGCAGTAAATCGATTGAAAGACAGTAAAGCAAAGAGTAAAATTATTATTCTTTTAACTGATGGCGAAAATAACGCTGGTTTTATTGAACCTGAAACCGCTTCGCAAATTGCCAGCGAATATGGAATAAAAGTATACACCATTTGTATTGGAACAAATGGAAATGCGCTTTTCCCCTATGCTTACGCACCAAACGGCGGATTTTTATTCAAAATGATGCCTGTTGAAATAGATGAAGATTTAATGAACGCTATTGCTAAAACAACTGGAGGCAAATATTATAGAGCAATAAACAATAAAAAATTAGAAGAAATTTACAACGAAATCAATAAGCTAGAAACCACTGAAATTGAAGAATTAAAATTCTATGATTATCAAGAAAAATTTAGGCCTTTTGTTTGGTTTGCTTTTGGTTTAGTATTAATAGAAATTGGTTTAAGAAACACCGTTTATAGAAGTTTTATTTAATAAATTAAACATAAAAAACACTAGGAAGGCACAATGGTCACGATGTTCAGTTACTAAAATAATCTTTGTGCACTTAGTGGTTAAGAAAAAATTATGTACGAGTTAGAAGAAAAAGGGTATTTATATTTCTTGATTGTCATTCCAATATTGGCAATGCTTTTCTTGTATGTATACTATTGGAAAGTAAAAAAACAAAAGGAATTTGGTAATTTAGATTTGCTAAAAAAATTAAGTCCAGAGAAATCGGTTTTTAAACAAGTTTTAAAATTCGTGTTAGTACTTTTAGGGTTAACGTTTATCATCATTGGACTAGTTAATCCAAAAATGGGAACCAAATTAGAAACTGTAAAAAGACAAGGAATAGATATAATTTTTGCGCTTGACGTTTCAAAAAGTATGTTGGCAGAAGATGTTGCACCAAGTAGATTGGAAAAAAGCAAACAATTAGTTTCTCAAATTATCAATCAATTAGGCAGTGATAGAATCGGAATTATTGCCTATTCTGGAAGTGCATTTCCTGTTTTACCCATAACAACAGATTATGGTGTGGCAAAAATGTTTTTACAAAGCATGAATCCAGGAATGATTTCAGCACAAGGAACATCAATTGACCAAGCGATAACTTTAGCCACAACGTTTGTTGACAAAAAAGACAAAACAAATAAGTTATTAGTCATCATTTCAGATGGTGAAGACCATACAGATGAGTACCAAGAAGCTTTAGAAGAAGCCAAAAAGCTCGGTTTAAAAATCCTAACCATCGGTGTTGGAACAGAAAAAGGCGGACCAATTCCGTTAAAAAGAAATGGTATAGTAGAGTCATTTCAAAGAGATCAAAACAACGAAGTGGTAATCACCAAGAGAAATGAAGAAGTATTAAAAACAGTTGCCAAAAGTGCCAATGGCGGTTATGTAGATGGTAATTCAACAAAAACCGTTTTGGATTATGTGAAAAATGCACTGGATAATATTCAAAAAACAGAGTTTGAAAGCACCCAAATGGCCGATTTTAAGTCGCAATTTCAATGGTTTTTGGGCTTTGGCTTTTTCCTATTATTTTTAGATATTTTCCTTTTAGAAAGAAAAACAAAATGGGTGAAGAAAATGAACCTATTTAATGAAAAAGACAATTAGACAATAGACTGATAGATGATAGACAGAAACAAATATTTGATGTTAATTTTTCTTTTCTTATGCTCATTCTTAGTGAAAGCACAAGAAAAGGAGAAAGATAAAAATTTGCCAAAAGGAAACGTTTCTTTTGAAGAAAAAAAATACAATGATGCCGAAGCTGAATATCGAATTTCAGAATCGAAAAATCCAAAAAAATCGATTGCTTCCTATAATTTAGGCAATGCTATTTATAGACAAAATCAAACGAATGAAGCCAAATATCATTATGCAAAAGCATTAAAAACGGCCAAAAAAAGAGAAGAAAAGCACAATGCCTTTCACAACATTGGGAACACGTTTATGAAAGACAAAGATTATTCTAACGCAGTGGAAGCTTATAAAAATGCCTTGCGAAATAATCCTGAAGACGAACAAACACGATACAATTATGCTTTGGCAAAAAAAATGTTGAAAGAAAATCCGCCAAAGAAAAATGACGATAAAGGCAAAGACAAGAAAAATCAAAAAGAAGACCAAAAAAAGAAAGACGATAAAGACAAAGGAAAAGACAAGGACAAAGACAAAGAACAAAAAGATAAAGACAATAAAGAAGGTAAAAACGATAAAAAAGATAACAAAGACCAAAATCAAGGAAAGCCACAACCTCAACCTGGTGGCGTTTCAAAAGAAAGAGTACAAAATTTACTTGATGCTGTGAACAACGAAGAGAAAAAAGTTCAGGATAAAGTAAATAAACAAAAGATTCAGGCCAATCCTAAAAAAGCAGAAAAAGATTGGTAATTTTTTAGAATAAACAATTTGAAAATGAAGTTATGAAAAAAGTAATTGTTTTACTGCTGCTATTATTTGAAACCACACTTATGGCTCAAGTTCAATTTGAAGCCAAAGTGAGCAAAAATACTTTGGGGTTAAATGAAAGACTTCGAATAGAATTTACCATGAATGCTGATGGCGATAACTTTATCCCGCCAAATTTTGAACAAAGTGGTTTTAAAGTGGTTGGCGGACCAAGTCAATCGGTGAGTCAATCTTGGATAAACGGAAAAAGTTCGTTCAATAAATCCTATATCTACATTTTACTGCCAACCCAAAAAGGCACTTTAACCATCAAACAAGCTGCTATTGAAATTAATGGACAGATTTATAAAACTATGCCCGTTAAAATAAATGTAACTAATGCTATAGAATTGCCAAAAGATCCAAATGAAATGCCTGCCATTTCTGCCGATGATAACATTTATTTGGTAGCTGATATATCGAAATCAAATCCATATCTTAACGAACCAATCACGGTAGTTTATAAATTGTATTTTAGTTATAACATTGGTATTTCTAATTGGCGTGAACTAAACAAACCAAAATACAATGATTTTTGGAGCCAAAATATTGACATAAAACAACTCGTAGCGCAAGAAGGCATGTTCAAAGGTGAACGTTACCGTTATGTAGTTTTGCGAAAAACCGTTTTATATCCACAAAAATCAGGTAAACTAGAAATCGAACCGCTTTCCTTGGATATTGACTGTCAAGTTCCAACAAACAGAAGAAATTTTTGGGGACAAGCTGTGATGACTGAAGACAACAAACGGGTATCAGCTGGAAGCAAAGTTATTACTGTTAAACCGTTACCGGAATCTGGTAAACCTGAAGATTTTTCGGGTGCTGTAGGCCGTTTTGATTTTAAAGTAATTCCGTCAAAAACAGTTTTGAAAAATGGTGAATCACTAGATTTAAATGTAAGTGTAACAGGAACAGGAAACCTAAAATTATTCACCTTACCAAAACCAGTTTTACCTGCGGCTTTGGAGATGTATGATCCAGTTCATGATGAAAATGTGTCAACACCTTTAACTGGAATGACTGGAAAAATATCGGATAAATACACTATAATTCCGCAGTATAAAGGCAATTATCAAATAAAACCATTGCGATTTACCTATTTTGATTTAAGCTCAAATAGTTATAAAACCATAACTTCTCAACCCATAACAATCAACGTTATGGATGGTCCAAGCGTAGCAAGTTCAGAAAAAGCAACGTCTAACGCTGTTTCGAAAAATAAAGTTGAGGTTACTAAAACATTTGCTTATAACAAGCAGAAAACAACTTTACAACCTATAGAAAAAGAGGATTTCATTGGTTCAGGATTGTTCTATTCACTGGTATTTTTACCGTTTTTAGCCATCCCATTTTTAATAATTGGGAAACGTCGTAAAGAAGCGTCTGACAATGACGTTTTTGGAAACAAAATCAAAAAGTCAAATGCTTTAGCCAAAAAATATTTATCAGAAGCCAAAAAACATTTGGGCAACAAAGAACCTTTTTACATTGCGCTGGAAAAAGCAATGCATAATTTCTTGAAAGCCAAAATACATATTGAAACCTCAGAAATGAGTAAAGAAAAAATATCCGAAATATTACAAGCTAGAAATGCACAATTAGATACTATTTCTGAATTTATAACACTTACAGAAAACTGTGAGTTTGCCCGATATGCGCCATCATCTGAAACGGCAATTCAGCAGGATTTTGACAAAGCTGTTGCTATAATTTCAGCGTTAGAAAAGCAAATAAAATAATATTTTTAACCACTAAGAGCACAAGGAAAGCACGATGTTCACAAAGAAATGTTTTTAAATAGTGGAAAAACAAATAAAATAATTTCTGAGCACAAAGAAGGCACAAAGTTCACTAAGCTCTATCTGAAAATAGTGCTCCTTGTGCCTTCTTTGTGAACTTCGTGGTTAAAAAACAAATGTGATTTTAAATAAAAAATATGATTACTGAAGAACATATATCAAAAATCGTATTTGAATCAGCGCTAAAAGTTCATAAAGTTCTAGGTCCAGGATTGCTTGAAAGTGCTTATGAAGAATGTTTGTTTTATGAATTAAAAAACAAAACTTAAAATTGAAAAGCAAAAATCACTTCCATTAATTTATGAAGACGTTAATTTAGAAGTGGGTTATAGAATTGATATTATCATTGAAGATAAATTTATTGTAGAAGTAAAATCGGTTGAAGCATTAAATGATGTTCATTTGGCTCAATTGCTTACTTACTTGAAACTGTCTGATTGTAAATTGGGCTTATTGATTAATTTTAATGTTAAACTTTTAAAAAACGGTGTTCGAAGAGTTATCAATGGTGCACTTTAAAATCTTTGTGTTCCTTGTGCCGTCTTTGTGAACTTCGTGGTTAAATAAAAATGAAAAAAATACTCCTATTATTATTATTCGTTTCCCAAGTATTTTGGGCACAAACCGCTTTTGAACAAGGCAATCAACAGTATCAAAAAGAAAATTATCAAGCTGCCATTTCCAGTTTTGAAAGTATCATAAACTCAGGAAAACAATCGGCTGAAGTATATTTTAATTTAGGAAATTGCTATTACAAATTACATAAAGTAGCACCAGCCATTTACAATTATGAAAAAGCATTATTGCTTAGTCCAAACGATTCTGAAATAAAAACAAACCTTGATTTTGCCCGTAAAATGGCAATTGATGATATCAAAGTCATTCCAAAAGTAGGTTTCGACAAACTCCTAGCCGATTTTACCTCAAAATATTATTATGATACTTGGGCTTGGATAGCGGTGGTTTTTGCCTTCTTGTTTTTAGCTTTTTTTGCGGGGTATTATTTTTCACAAAGAACAGTTATGAAACGTATTTTCTTTTTTGGAATGTTCCTATGGTTATTTGGAGTTTTCCTAAGTTCTGCTTCTGGATTTTATGAAAAAAATAGAATCGAAACTGAAAGACCTGCCATCGTTTTTGCCGAAACTGCGCCAGTAAAAAGCGAACCAAAAAATTCTGCATCAGATGCTTTTGTTTTACATGAAGGCACAAAAGTTTACATCTTAGAAAGCATTGCTAACTGGAAGAAAATAGAACTCACCGATGAAACCACGGGTTGGATTGAAGAAAATGCGATAAAGGAAATAAAGAATTAGTGTTCGGTGGTCAGTATCATTATCTTTGCAATCATAACTTAGAATTTAGAATTTGAAATTTAGGCAAAAAGTCTATTCTCTATCATCTATTTTCTTTTCTCTATTTTAAAATGTCAAGAGACGAACAATTAAAAAACCGCTGGAACAAAGTCGTTGAAATCCTTTCCAATCAGTTTGCTGAAGGCGAAATATTGGATTTAGATGCAATTATATACCTAATTGGAGTTCAAGAACTCGGGAAAGTACACCAAACTTTCAAAAAAGACGAAAAGCTCAACCTAATGCATATTGCTATATGCCGTTTACTCGAGCCTTATGGTTACTACGAATTTGAATTTTTCGATAAAGATGGTTGGCCTCATTACAAAGTAAAAGAAGAATTACCACCGCTAAAAGCAGGTGAACAATCGGTTTTAATGAAAGAAGCGATTGTGAATTATTTTTTGGAAAGGGAAGTTATTAACTAAAAACTTCCAACTTCTAACTTCTAACTTCCAACTTTTCCCTAAATTTGCACCTTTACAAAAATGACCATGATAGACAAGATTAATGAATATATTGGCGAGGCAAAAGCATTCGAAACAGATAATAAAGAGTCGCTCGAGCAATTCCGAATTAAATTTTTAGGTAGTAAAGGCTTACTCAAAGATTTATTTGCCGAATTTAAAAATGTGCCTAATGACCAGAAAAAGGAATTTGGTCAAGTCATAAATACACTAAAGAACACTTGTGAAGAAAAGGTAAAATCCATTCAAGAAGCGCTAGAAAGTAAAGTGGAAAGTGTTGGGATTTATGGCGATTTAACACGTCCTTCTGAACCTATTGCTATTGGTTCTCGTCATCCAATTTCTATTGTAAAAAATCAAATTATCGATATTTTTTCTACCATTGGCTTTAATGTTTCCGAAGGTCCAGAAATCGAAGACGATTGGCATAATTTCACTGCCTTAAACTTGCCCGAATATCATCCAGCAAGAGATATGCAGGATACTTTTTTCATCCAAACCAATCCTGATGTTTTACTCAGAACACACACCTCATCTGTTCAGGTTCGTTATATGGAAAACAATAAACCACCAATTCGTACGATTTCTCCGGGAAGAGTTTTTCGTAATGAAGCGGTATCATCGCGTTCACATTGTATTTTCCATCAAGTGGAAGGATTGTATATTGACAAAGATGTTTCGTTTGCCGATTTAAAACAAACACTTTTATATTTCACCAAAGAAATGTTCGGAAAATCAAAAATTCGTTTGCGTCCAAGTTACTTTCCTTTCACAGAACCAAGTGCCGAAGTTGATATTTATTGGGGTTTAAAAACCGAAACCGATTACAGAATCACTAAAGGAACAGGTTGGCTGGAAATAATGGGTTGTGGAATGGTTGATCCAAATGTTTTGAAAAACTGCGGCATTAATCCTGACGAATACAACGGATTTGCTTTCGGAATGGGAATAGAACGTATTGCAATGTTATTGTACCAAATTGGTGACATCAGAATGTTCTATGAAAATGATGTTCGTTTCTTGGAACAGTTTAAAGCGAGTATATAAATAAAGTTTAAAGGGATAAGGGAAAAGACAAAAGTTTCTTATCCCTTATTACTTGTCCCTTATTACTTATCCCTATTTCCTTAAAAAAATGAAAAAAGACATCGAAATCCCAAAAGTTGAAAACGTTTTCCTTGCTGCCGTTCAAGAATGGAGCGATGATTTTATGGAAAAAGTTTGGTACGTGTATCTGGTTAACGATTCTGACTATGATATTGAGAATGTAATGGTCGTTTCAAACGCATTTGGAACAATTGATGGTGAAATGAAAAAAACCTCGCTATTGCGCCATGCTTTTGTTAAAGTTCCCGCTGTTTCAGTAGTAAAAATAGAATTATTAGAAAAAGAAGTTTTACGATTGAACAACGAATTTATGGTGACTTACTTCATTGAAAATACACTATATGATAAAAAATTCATCTTCAGAGCGCAAACCATCACACCCGATTATGTAGAAGAAGTGCCGATTTTATTTGTTGATGGTATTATCGTAAGGTAAATTACTAAAGAGTGATTATTGTTGATCGATTTTCTCCCTTTTTACTTTTGCTTTCCAATTAACATATCCTAAAACAAAAATGCCTATAAGTAGATAAACTATTGCACGAAAATAAAAATTGGTACTTGAAATTTGTTCTAAAAAAGGTTTTTCTTTCAGTTCAAATAAGGTCATGAAAATAATCATGAAAATTCCCCAAAATCCACCCATTTTCAATTGATAGTTCCATCTTTCACTCATTTTAATCTAATTTATCGGTTAGTTTTTTAAACACTGTTTTTGCATCTTTCCCTTCATACAAAATAGCATAAACTGCATCAATAATTGGAGTTTTTGCACCGTATTCTTGGTTTAGTTTGTACGCGCTTTTTACAGCATAATAACCTTCGGCAACCATTGACATTTCCATCATTGCGCTTTTTACAGTATATCCTTTTCCAATCATGTTGCCAAACATTCTGTTTCTAGAAAACACTGAATAACCTGTTACTAATAAATCGCCTAAATAAGCTGAATTATTGATATTCCGTTTCATCTTATGCACTTTACGAATAAACTTTTTCATTTCGCGAATGGCATTACTCATAATTACCGACTGGAAATTATCGCCATAACCCAAACCGTGCGCAATTCCGGCAGCAATAGCATAAATATTTTTCAGCATTGCGGCATATTCGGTGCCAATAATATCATCTGAAATCTTTGTTTTAATAAAATGACATTCTAAATTTTTGGCTAGTATTTTTGCTTTACTAGCATCAGCACAAGCAATGGTCAAATAAGATAAACGTTCAAGCGCTACTTCTTCGGCATGACATGGACCTGTAATTACGCCAATATTTTCGTAGGGAATGTTGAAATTTTTATGAAAATGCTCGCCTACAATTAAGAACGTTTCAGGAACAATTCCTTTAATTGCCGAAAAGATAATTTTGTCTTGAAGAGAAACTGTTAGTTTTTCTAATTCAGTGCTTAAAAAAGCGGATGGAATTGCAAAAATAAGATAATCAGCGTAGGCAACAGCTTCATTAATATCATTTGTAAGTTTTAGCTTTTTTATATCAAACTCTACAGAACTTAGGTAATTAGGGTTATGTCGCTCTATTTTTAGATGTTCTATAGCTGATTGACTTCGCATGTACCAAGCGATTTCAGGAAGATTTACGCACAACATTTTGGCAATAGCAGTTGCCCAACTTCCGCCACCAATAACAGCAAACTTTGGTTTTGTATTCATTACTATATCGTTTGAATGACCAAAAATACTGATTTTTTATGGCTTGGGCAAACCTTCGCTGCCTTGTTTAGCCCTGATTATCCCGAAGCTTCGGGAGGAATGCATTGCGCAGAGAAAATCTATTTTTTATTATCTTAGAAAAGCGACACCCGACGCTTCGGGAGAAGCTCTTTTTAGGATTTAGAAAAAAAAGATTTTTGCAAGCAATCTTGAAATGGAAAGCAGGATCAGCTTCAAAATAAAAAGCACTCCGAATTACTTCCGAACGCTTTAACTATTTTTTATCGTAAAAACTTAATAACTCATTTCTACGATTTCCCTCACTTTTTCTATAGTTACGTTTTGTTTTTCTCCTAATGCTTTCCAACCTCTTTCTTCAAAACGATTTACGATAAAATCGGCTGTTTTTTCGATGTTTTCAGCGTTTTCGGAGATTTTGGTTTTCATTCCCATGGTGTGGAAAAATTCAACGGTTTTTTCAATTGCTTTCTCGGCTTTTTCTTCGATAGAATTTCCGGTGATGTTCCAAACTCTTTCGCCGTATTGTGCCAATTTATCTTTTTTGGTTTCAAACATGACTTTGTACAAATTTGGACCAATGATTGCCAAAGTTCTAGCGTGATCAATTTCATATAAAGCGGTCAATTCGTGACCAATCATGTGCGTTGCCCAATCGGACGGAACACCTTTTTGGATTAATCCGTTTAATGCCATCGTTGCGCTCCAAACAAAGTTGGAAGCTAATTTATAATCACTTGGATTTTCAACAACACTTGGTCCAACTTCGATTAGCGTTTTTAAAATGCTTTCAGCAAAACGGTCTTGCAAAAGTGCATCGTGAGGAAACGTTAAATATTGTTCCATTACGTGAGTGAAAGCATCAACAACACCATTTTGTAACTGACGTTTTGGCAACGAAGTAATTACGGTTGGATCTACAATTGAGAATTTAGGAAACAAAGCGCTTCCGCCAAGCGTGAGTTTTTCTTGAGTTGCTTCTATCGTTACCACAGCACCGGAATTCATCTCGGAACCTGTTGCTGGCAAGGTTAAAACGGTTCCAAAAGGAATTACTTTTGAAACATCGGTAAATAGAATTCTCTTTTTAAGAATATCGGCTGCATCGCCTTCAAAATTGACAGCTGCGGAAATAAATTTTACGCCATCAATAACGCTTCCACCACCAACGGCTAAAATAAAATCGATTTTTTGTTCGCGAATAATTTGAACGGCTTTCATCAAAGTTTCAAATCGAGGATTGGGTTCGATGCCACCAAACTCAGTAATATCATAGCCTTTTAAAGCTGATGTTATGGCTTCGTGAACGCCATTTTTAAAAATACTTCCTCCACCATAAGCCAATAGAACTTTCGCTTCTTTTGGAACTAATGTAGCTAGTTTTTCTGTTTGTCCTTTGCCAAAAATATAATTGACTGGATTGTATAATTCGAAATTGTTCATTGTAAAAATTTTAGAGAACAAATTTACGAAACGATTGAAGGAACAAGTGGTAAAGGAATGTTAAGTTATTATTCGATATCTGAAAGAACTAATCTTTTATCTAGCAAAAGTTTTTCCGTAAATCTTTTAAATGTTGGTGTATCTCTAAACTCATCATCAAAAAACTTTAAATAACATCTTTGAAAAGGAATTTTTTCTTCACAAATAATATTGAGTAAAATCCATTTCAATTCATAAAGATGTGTTTCAGAATTTATTTGAAAATTAATAGCGACTTTCTCTGTTTCAAAATCAAAGCTTAAATTGTTTTTTACACCTAAAAAATAATATGGACCAGATTTTGAGTAGTTTGTCTTTTGTCCATAATAATCAATCATATTTATCTTAAAATTTAAAATTTTTGAAGCTTCGTATAAATTATCATTGATAGTAATTCCATTTCTGTCAATGATTAATTTGCCTTTTAATTCTCCATTTAGATTTTCAAATTCTTTAAAACGAAGAAAAATACTAGAAATAAAAGTAATTCCAAAAACAGTTCCAAATATTTGATTTACAAATGTATGTTCGTTTACATAATATTTTATTTTACTTGAATTCCATATCTCATCAATTAGAAAAATAAAACAGTAAACAAGAATACTTACCAATGAACCCCAACTTAACTTTTCAGAGAGAGTTAAATTTAAAAAAGGTTTCTTTTTTGGGATGAAAATTTCTCCTTGAAACATAATTTCTATTTCTTATAAAAATTATTATTATCAACATATTCCCAAACTTTATAAGGCAACATCGGCATTACATTTTTTTTGTTTTTGATGCTTTCGCGGATAAAAGTTGACGAAAGTTCAATCACTGGCGCACCAACACGATGGATTTTATTATGATTGACAAATTGCTCATCTATTTCACCCGAATTCAATCTGGGATAAACATAAATATTGTGATGTTCTAAAATATACTCGTAGTTTTTCCATTTGTGCAGCGAATTTAAGTTGTCTTCGCCCATAATTAATGAAAACTCATGCTTTGGATATTTTTCAAGCAAATGGGCTAATGTATTTACGGTAAAATTAGGCTGCGGTAATTTGAACTCAATATCAGAAGCTTTAATTTTAGGGAAATCTTCGGTTGCTAATTGAACCATATATAAACGTTGATAATCGTCCAGCAAGGTGTTCTTCTGCTTATGCGGATTATGTGGCGTTACAACCATCCAAATTTGATCCAAATCTGAATGTTCCGCCATGTGATTGGCAATGATTAAATGCCCAACGTGAATGGGGTTGAAGGTTCCGAAATAGAGACCGATTTTCATTTTTTTGTTTCACAGAGTTTCACGAAGTTTTTCGCAAAGTTTCACGAAGTTTTTGTGCTAATTTGTGCCTACTTTGAGTGACTTTGTGCTATAATTTTAATTTGTTACAAAACTTTTCACCAACTTATACGCTTCAGCTTTTGCCACTTCCAAATCATAATTTTTAATGATTTTGTCAAATTGTGGCGCGGTTGCCAATTCAACATGTGCTTTTGCAATTCGCATATTGATTTTATCATCGCTTTCGGTGGAACGTTCTTTTAAACGGCGTTTTAGTTCATCAACACTTGGCGGTTTAACAAAAACGGCTAATGTTTCTTGCGGAAATTTTGACTTTATACGCAATCCGCCAGCTACATCAATGTCGAAAATTACGTTTTTGCCTTTTGCCCAAATGCGTTCGACTTCACTTTTTAATGTTCCATAAAAATTATCGCGATAAACTTCTTCCCATTCGATAAAATCTTCGGCTTTGATGTGTTTTTTGAACTGCTCAATCGACATAAAGTAATAATCTTTTCCGTTAACTTCTTGTCCGCGTGGTTCGCGAGTTGCGGCCGAAATTGAAAACTCTAAATTCAAATCGTCTTGTTGCAATAAATGCCTTACTATGGTTGTTTTTCCCGAACCTGATGGCGCTGAAAAGACTAATAATTTTCCTTTTTGCATTGTGTTGTGTTTATTTCCTGCGAGGTTTCAAAAACCTCGTAGGTTTATTTAGTTGATACCTACAAGGTTTCGAAAACCTTGCAGGATTTTTATAAAACATTCAAAACCTGTTCCTTTATCTTCTCCAACTCATCCTTCATCATCACTACCAATTTTTGCATTTCAGAATGGTTGGATTTTGAACCCATCGTGTTGATTTCTCTTCCCATTTCTTGAGTGATGAAACCTAGTTTTCTTCCGTTGGCTTCAGTTCCTGCAAGGGTTTCTATGAAATAATTTAAGTGATTTTCTAAGCGAACTTTCTCTTCTGTAATATCATATTTTTCGAGGTAAAAAATCAATTCTTGTTCAAAACGATTTTCATCTACGTTTTCTTTTAATTCATCCAAAGCGGTTCGTAATCTCGTTTTAACGGTTTCAACACGTTCCGCATCATACGCTACTGCATTGTTCATCAACGTCATGATATTGGCAATTCTGTGTAAAAATTCTTTTTCTAGCGAAACACCTTCATCAATTCGAAATTGAATGATATTTTGCAACGCTTCATCAATCACGGTTTGAATTTGTTTCCATTCGTTTTCATCAATTTCGTCGCGTTCGGTTTTTAATGCATCTGGCATACGAACTGCCATTTTCATTAATTCCGTTTCATCAGCATTTGGAATAACTGCTTTCATTTGATTGATGTAACCTTTTACAATTGGAACATTGATTTTTGACGATGTTTCTTCACCTGTAACCTCAACATATAGTGAAAAATCCACTTTTCCGCGCTCTAATTTTTGCGAAAGCTGATTGCGTAAACCCAATTCCATTTCTCGAAAAACTGAGGGCATTCGCGTATTTAAATCTAAACCTTTACTGTTTAGCGATTTTATTTCTACTGTAATTTTTTTGGTTGGTAATTGCAAAGTTGCCTTTCCAAAACCGGTCATTGATTGTATCATTCTTGTATTTTATTGACTTCAAATATATGAAAAAGTGTTCAGTGTTCAGTCACAGTTTTCAGTCGCAGTTTTCAGTTTCGAAGCTTCGGGACAGTTTTCAGTTTTTACTTTTCTAAATTGCAACCAAATTTATCTGGATTGTTAATCATATAATTGATAAATTTTCCAACTTCTACCGCTTTTTCATTTAAATCTCTATGAATTTCACTACTAACATATTCACATTCTAAAGCAAAATCAAGCCAAGTACTTGTTTCTGAATTTTCACCGTCACAATCGGTTAATTTACTTATGAAATGATTTACATACCTTCTTTTTCTATAAGCTTCAGCCATATTTGAACATACACTTCTTGAAGAACGTCTTATTTGGTCAGTTAATGAATAGGTTTCTTCTTTTGGGAATGACTTCGAAACTTTAAAAACATCCATTGCTAAAGAAAATGCTTTTCTGTATGCTAATAACTCTTTATAATCCATATATCTTTATTAATATTCAATACTAAGACTGCTCACTGCGACTGAAAACTGAAAACTGCTTACTGACTACTTTTTTTCTGCGTTACCAAATAGACTCCAGTAAAGATTAAAACTGCCGAAATAATTTTCACCCAAGTAACATCATCTTTTCCTAAACTTACGGCAAAAATAGTGGCAAAAAGCGGTTGCAAATAAATAAAAACCGCAACGGTTGTTGGTTTTAATTCGCGCATGGAAACTAAGTTAAGCAAATAAGTCAAAAACGTGGAAAAGACTACGACAAAACCTATTTTCCAAATAATATCGGTTGGAAGATTTACATAATCAACCGCTTGAAATTCGCTCCAACCAAAAGGCAAAACCATCAAAAATCCGAAAGTATAAATCCATTTTACAAAGGCAAAAGCATTGTATTTATCCATTAGTTTTTTAACGATTATCAGATAAAAACCATAGGAAACCGCATTGATAAAAACCAAAATATTTCCCAAAGTTGCATTACTAGCATTGATTACTGATTTTCCATAAAGAATTAGAAAAACGGTTCCGATTAATCCTAAAATCAAACCAAAAATCTTTCGGTTTTGCATTCGTTCTTTCATCAATAGTGCCGAAAGAACAAGCACAATCATTGGCGTTGTTACCATTAAAACCGCACCCATAATTGGCGAAGTGTAACTTAATCCTTTGAAAAAAGTAAGCATGTTTAAAGCAACACCAAAAAACGCCGCAGCAATAATTCGGGGAAAATCTTGTTTTTCGATTTTTTCAGTGGAAAAAAATGGCGTAATAAGCCAAAACAAAAGCATTGAACCACCAACTCGCATTAAAATAAATCCAAAAGGGTCAACATATTTTGGCATTACATCTTTAGCAATTGTAAACGTAACGCCATAAATTATAGAAACTAAAGTCGCAGCAAGTAATGCCCAATTTCTTTTAGACATTAACTCAAAATTTTAATCACTTCTAGAACATTTTTTTGACTATTTCCAATATAAATTTTATCATCAATAATAAAAACTGGTCGGCTTAAAAACGTGTAATGTTCTAAAAGATACTTTTTGAAATCAGCTTCGGTTAGATTTTTATTTTTTAAATCCATCGATTTATAAAGCTGTGCTTTTTTGCTAAATAATGCTTCGTAACTTGCTGATAGTTGGTACATTTCATCCAATTCTTGCTCATTTATTGGATTTTGACGAATGTCGTGAAACGTTAATCGGTCTGAATTTGGAAGTGATTTTATAATTTTTCTACACGTGTCACATGATGCGAGATAGTATATTTTATTGGTCATAAATTTCTTTTTGCAAAAGTAAGATTTTGAATTCATTTCATAGATTTAAACCATTAAGATATTTAAGAAAATTAAGTTTTGCTTTTTTCTTAATGAACTTAATTTTCTTAATGGTTCAAAAAACAAAAAACTCGCTATTTTTGTAAAAAAAATTAATTCAATGAAATTCAATACCAAAGTCATACATGGAAATCAACACCATGAAGAAGTAACTGGTGCAGTAATGCCACCCGTTTTTCAAACCTCAACTTATGCACAAGTTTCACCAGGAAAACCTGTTGGCGATTATGAATATTCTCGTGCCGCAAATCCAACACGTCAAGCGCTAGAAGATGCTTTGGCTTCGATAGAAAATGGTGCACGAGGTTTAGCTTTTGCCTCTGGATTAGCCGCAACTGATTGTTTATTGCGACTATTTAAAGCTGGTGATGAAATCATCGCTATGGACGATTTATATGGCGGAACGTATCGTTTGTTCACTCGTTTGTATAAAGATAGTGGTATTACATTTCACTTCGTAGACATGACCGATTTAGAAAAATTACAGTCATTGATAAATGAAAACACCAAATTGGTTTGGGTTGAAACACCAACAAATCCGTTGATGAAATTGGCAGACATTGCCGAAATCGCGAAAATCACTAAAAAACACAACATCCTTTTTGCGGTTGATAATACATTTGCCACGCCTTATTTGCAAAAACCTTTGGATTTAGGTGCTGACATCGTAATGCATTCGGCTACGAAATACCTTGGCGGACATTCAGATGTTATTGCTGGTGCTTTGGTTATCAAAGATAAAACCTTAGGTGACGAATTACATTTCAAACAATTTGCCACAGGCGGAACACTTGGTCCAATGGATAGTTTCTTGGTTTTACGTGGTATCAAAACCCTGCATTTACGTGTGCAAAGACATTGTGAAAACGGAGAAAAAGTAGCCAACTTTTTAGCCAATCATCCAGAGGTTGACAAAGTTTTCTATCCAGGATTGCCTGATCATCCTTTTCATGAAATTGCCAAAAAACAAATGAGCGGTTTTGGTGGAATGGTTTCTTTCACTTTCAAATCAGGTAAAAAAGAAGATGCCATTTCATTTTTAGAAAAAGTAAAAGTATTCACTTTAGCTGAATCGCTTGGTGGTGTGGAAAGTTTAGCTAATCATCCAGCTTTAATGACACATGCTTCCATTCCTGAAGACAAACGATTGGAAGTTGGTATAACTGATGATTTAGTTCGTTTAAGCGTTGGTGTAGAAGATATTGATGATTTATTAGCTGATTTAGAACAAGCGTTTAGATAATAATTGACTTATAAACAAGAATATTATTTCTTTTTTTATAGTTAAATACTTATTTTTTATCATAAAAAGTGTATTTCATCGATAATTTTAGTTGTTTTGGCGATTTTTTAAAAACATTTTATAAGTTTGATATGTTTAATTTTAAAATCATCCCCAAATGAAAACAATTACTACCAAAGATGCTTTCAAATTATTGCTTTTTCTTTTAATCCTTTTTAGTGCCAAAGCCATTGCTTTTACAAAACTACCTAATGAAGAAAGTTCAAGAGGTTCTGGTTCAAGATTTAGCACTGTAAGTAAACCTAAAACTATTTCACAAAAATCCGTGAAAAGTTATGCTACTTCATATAAAGGAAAAGCATTACAATCGCATGGCAACAAACGTTTTAAGAAGTAGTTTAACCTTTTAAAGTTCTAGCGTTCAATTTTAATTTTTTTTCAGATTAGTACAGATGAAAAGAGCCGTTTCTTAGTTAAGAAACGGCTCTTTTTTAATTGATGGTTAGTTTAAAACCCATAGTTAAATCCTAAACCAAACAATTGTCTTGTTTGAAAACCTCTGAAGGCATTATCATCATAAATAGTGTGCAATGTAATATTGGAAGTCAACCACTTGTTAATTTTCATTGCGACATTAATTTGATAATCTAAATCCACGTTTTGTGGATCTTCGAGATAGTTTGAATATAGATTTAAAATATTTTCAACTGTTACATTTGTGACAATACTAAATTTATAATATCCCGAAATTGCTGCTCCAAGTTCGTATCTCAGGTTATCGCCTGGGTCAACCCCAAAAGCACCTGCATCTGCAAGAACTTGATCCATAACTATAATAAAACGAGATGTTGCAGGAGCAAAATTCACTTTACAATTGTCACTTTTTTTCCATAACATACCTGGACCAATTTGTATAAAAGCAGGACTAAAAAAGCTAGTAGTTTTAGGTAACGACCAATTAGCTGGATTATTGCCGAGATTAGTAGTTAATTGCGACTTAAAATTGAAAAAACCAGAGTAATACCAATTTCCTTTGGCTTTTCTACCATACAAGGATATAAACTCAATTCTATCATCTGACTTTAAAAGATCAGCACCTTGAATTTTTGTAATACCATAACCCATTAAAAGTTTATTATCCCAAGCCGTGTTTTCACTTTTATAATTCATGTCATAGTTTAAACTGGCGTTAATTGACAAATTACTTTGACCACCAGCTAGCCAGTTATCAAAACTTGATTGATTAAAAAGCGTCGTAAAAAGTCCTTTTTTTACCCAACCTGAAGTTCTCGTAGTGTCTTCAACAGCTTTGGTAACTTTTTCAATATCTTTAATTTCTTGTTTTGTTTGAGCAAATGTTAATGAAGAAACCAAAGTTAGTACTAGTAAAATTTTTTTCATTGTTAATTATTTAATTTTCGGGTGCAAAGGTACAAATCCATTTAAATTTTGCAAACGAATAAAAAAATATAACTTTCTAGTAACTAATTATTTAGATTTTTTGAATAATGGAACAGCAGAACAAGCTTCGCCATACATGACACTTTTTGCTACTTTTTGAAGTTCTTGAATTGCCATGATATAAGCACTTTCTGGTACAGGTTTTTTTGAACAACCCTTTAAAATTACTGGTTTATCTTGGTATTTTGAGTAGTCAATTTTAGATAAGATTTCTTGGTAAAGTGCGGTTTCTAATTCAATTTTTGTTCCTAGCACTACTTTCTTTGCAAAAGGCGAAGCGTATGTCGCAATTAAAATACTTGCCCAAGCAGGCAAAATAGCGTCAGTGGAACAATGGATAGCAACTAATTGATTATGATATTGTGACCAATCGTGATTTTTCAATGCTTCTCTAAAGTCTTTTTCTTTTAATAAAAAACCTTCATAAAGCCATTGTGAAATGTCAATTTGTGTCCGAATTCCGTTTAGATAATAGTCTTCTAAATCGAAAACTTCGAGTGACGAGTTGGCTACTTTATTGATGATTTCGTCCATTTTTTTAGTTTTCAGTCGCAGTTTCCAGTCGCAGTTATCTGAATACTGTGACTGGAAACTGAATACTAATTAAAGCATTCCCAATTCTAACTTTGCTTCTTCACTCATTAAATCTTTGCTCCAAGGCGGATCGAAAGTAATTTCTACTTCACAGGATTTAACGGTGTCTATTTTTTGGATTTTTTCTTCTACTTCGCGCGGTAACGTTTCTGCAACAGGACAATTTGGCGAAGTTAATGTCATCAATACTTTTACCTCATTGTCTTCATTAATCATCACATCGTAGATTAATCCTAATTCGTATATATCTACAGGAATTTCTGGGTCGTAAATTCCTTTTAAGGTTTTCACTACATTTTCTCCTAAGTTTATTTCATCTTTAAATTCTTCCATATGTCAATGCGAGTTATGCAGTAATCTCGTCTATTTTTTAATTATTAATTCTTTGCGCTAAACGCCAAAGCATACATTTTTATTTGTTTAATCATAGAAACTAAACCGTTAGCTCGTGTTGGAGACAAATGTTCTTTTAGTCCAATTTTATCGATAAAATCGGTATTCGCATCAAGAATATCGGCTGCTTTTTGATTGGAAAAAGTTCTAATTAAAATTGCGATAATTCCTTTGGTCAAAATCGCATCGCTGTCGGCAGTAAAAACTATTTTATCATCATTTTGCTCGCCATGAACCCAAACTTTAGACTGACAACCTTTGATAATATTGTCTTCAGTTTTATATTTTTCATCAATTAAAGGAAGTGATTTTCCCAATTCGATGATGTATTCGTAGCGTTGCATCCAATCATCAAACATTGAAAACTCCTCTACAATTTCGTCTTGTATTTCTTTTATTTTCATTCTTTATCTGAACTTGTTTCAGTTTCTTTTATTGTCATTTATGCTGAAAATATTTCATTCTTCTTTGGAAAATGAAACGATTTTATTCACCAATTTTTCTATTTCTGCAGGTGGAAACTCGTGGTCAAAATCCGTGGTTTCGTAGTTTTTATCTTTATGACGAATTTTTAAATTGGCAATTGCTGCGCCATCATAAAATCGTTTTTGTGTTGGGTCTTTTAATTGTGGAATGCTCTCTAGGTCTACTTTTTGAAAATAATCTACTAGTTCTTTCCAATCTTTATCGGAAATCTTAACTTCTTTTGGAATTTCTTTTTGGTTTCTATCAGTCGAAATGGTCGCTTTTTGATTTGCTACTATAATTCTTTGATAAAATCCTCGAGTAGTCGCTGTGTACTGAAGTGTAGTGTTGGTTATATCATTTTGTGCCTGATTACTACAACTTTTTCCTAAAAAAATTGATAGTAAAATCATCCCTATTGCTTTCATTTTTTTGGTTTTAAGACAACATCAGCTGTGCTTTTTTTAAAGCTTCAACAAAGATATCAATTTCTTCTTTAGTGTTATAAAAAGCAAAACTAGCTCTTATAGTTCCCGGAATTTGGTAAAAATCCATAATGGGTTGCGCACAATGATGTCCAGTTCGTACTGCTATTCCTAACTTGTCAACAATTGTACCAATGTCATACGGATGAATTCCTTCTATATTAAATGAAATTACTGATGTTTTTTCTTTTGCCGTTCCAAAGATTTTCAGACCTTCAATTTCAAGGAGTTTTTTTGTTCCGTATTCTAATAATTCGTGTTCGTAGGCCTGAATGTTTTCAAAACCAATTTCATTCAAGTAATCAATTGCAGTTCCAAGCACAATTCCTCCAGCGATATTGGGTGTTCCAGCTTCAAATTTATGTGGCAAATCGGCATAAGTAGTTTTTTCAAAAGAAACTGTTGCAATCATTTCGCCGCCACCTTGATATGGTGGTAATTTTCGGAGCCATTCTTCTTTTCCGTATAAAATACCAACACCTGTTGGTCCGCAAATTTTATGACCTGAAAACACATAGAAATCGCAATCCATGTCTTGAACATCGGGTTTTAAATGAGGAACAGCTTGCGCGCCATCGATTAAAACTGCCGCGCCAACTTCATGTGCTTTATCAATAATATATTTTATAGGATTTAAAGTTCCTAACGCGTTTGAAATATGATTAACTGTAACGATTTTAGTTTTCTCTGAAAGTAATTTATCAAATTCTGAAATAATCAATTCACCTTCAACATTCATTGGAATTACTACCAATTTTGCACCTGTTTTTTCGCATAACATTTGCCAAGGCACAATATTACTATGATGTTCTAATGCCGAAACCAAGACCTCATCACCAACTTTTAAAATCGAAGCAAATCCGTTGGCCACAGCATTTATTCCATGTGTTGTTCCCGAAGTAAAAATGACTTCATAGGGAAATTTTGCATTAATGTGGTGTTGTAATTTACCACGAGAAACTTCATAAGCATCAGTTGCTAACTGGCTTAACGTGTGAACACCACGATGAATATTGGCATTAATTTCTTGGTAATATTTTGATATGGCATCAATAACGACTTGTGGTTTTTGCGAAGTGGCGCCGTTATCAAAGTAGACAAGTGGTTTTCCGTTCACTTTTTGTGAAAGAATAGGAAAATCGGCTCTTATTTTTTGTATATCTAACATCTTATTTATAAAAATTCTAAATACAAAAGTACACATTTAGAAATGGTTTTCTATCAAACGTTTGTTAATAATTATTGAATGTTCATCAAACAATAGCTTTTGTTTTAACCACCCAGAAACATATAATATACATGTAAATAGATTAGCTAGAAAACTCAGTTTTAAACATAGATATAGACTTTAATAAAATGGACTGCCTACTAATTCAAAAATGAAAACTATGTTTCTATGTGGTTAAAAAAATAATTTCATAATTTGCATCAAAATCTATTTACAATGAAAAAATTCTTTAAAATATTCGGGGTTTTGCTGGTGTTGGCTTTAGTTTATCTTCGAATAGAAATTTATCCGCAATTGGACTTAATCTCGGGTTTCTCAGCCAAAAGTGTTGCTTCGGGACATTTTTTAGACAATCGTTCGCTGGAAACCATTCAACAAGAAGATAATGACATTGATAAAATAGACTGGGCAACCAACGAAATTAATGATACAAAACGATTTGTTACTTCAAAAGTTTACGGATTTAAAGAACGAAAAGCCATTTATCGTGAAGGTTTAGGTGCGACTCTAATTACTGATGATTTTGATGTTACAAAACCGTATTTGGTTCCGAAAAGAAGCAAAATCAATACTAATTTACCTTTTCCGTATGGAAATTTGGAACCAAAAGACACCGTTTTTTCCAATGTTGATTATGATAAATTGCAAAAAGTAGTTGAAAAAGCTTTTGATAAAAATGGAGAAAAAAACAAACGAACTCGTTCGGTTATTGTGATTTATAAAGACAAAATTATTGCCGAAAAATATGTCGATGGTTTTGATAAAAATTCCAAAATTTTGGGTTGGTCGATGACGAAAAGTTTGACAGCAACTTACTTCGGAATTTTGCAAAAACAAGGTAAATTCGATATCATGAAGCCAGCTCCAATTGATGAATGGGCAACCGATGAACGTTCTAAAATAACCATAAACGATTTGCTTCACATGAACTCAGGATTAGAATGGGAAGAGAATTATTCTAAAATATGTGATGCTACCAAAATGTTGTTTATTGAGGAAGATATGACGCAATCGCAAATCAATAAACCACTAATTGGAAAACCCAATAACACCTGGAATTACTCTTCAGGAACAACTAATTTATTGAGTGGAATTTTGCGAAACCAGTTCAAAACGCATCAAGAATATTTGAATTTTTGGTACAGCAGTTTGTTTGATAAAATTGGGATGAACTCTGCTCTAGTTGAAGTTGATATGGCTGGAAATTTTGTGGGTTCGTCTTACGGTTGGGCAACGACGCGTGATTGGGCAAAATTTGGCTTATTGTATTTACACAAAGGCAATTGGAACGGCGAACAAATTTTTGACGAAAATTGGGCGAACTACGTAGCCACACCAACCAATACTTCCAACGGACAATATGGCGCGCAATTTTGGTTAAACGCTGGCGGAAGATTTCCAAATGCTCCAAAAGACATGTATTACGCAAGTGGTTATCAAGGACAAATGGTGGCGATTTTCCCAAGTCATGATTTAGTCATTGTTAGAATGGGTTTAAAAGAAGACCCTGAATTTGATTTTAATGGGTTTTTGAGTGGCGTTGTTGGGAGTTTGAAGAAGTAACTAAAAACTTTCCCCAGAACCGCCACCACTAAATCCACCGCCACCAAAAGGCATTTTACTTTCCGACTCCATTGAGTTCAAATCCACTTGAGAATTTACAGCTAGCGCTTCCAGGTTTGTGAGCAAATCGCTATTTGAGTTACGCGCTGGTTTAAAAGTAATACCTGTTTCTTTGTCTTTAAGTATTCTAATTCCGAAATAGGCAATAGCAAAAAGTAATGTTCCGCCCAACATCAATGCCACTTCAATAGGTAGTATTTGATGATAATAACGAATGGTGAAAACCGAAAAACCTGTGGTAAAAAAACCAAGTAACAGCATTAACTTGTCTTTACTGTAGAGCGAATAAACGATGTAAAACACGGGAATTACAAAAGTAAAACCATAAAACAAGAAAGCAAAAGGAATGTCTTCTCCGTTGGCGATGGTCAATCCAAGTAAACTTTCAGAAAGTTCACGAACTACTAAGTAGTTCACCGAAAAATAACCCAACAACAAACTCACCGCTTGTAATATCAAAATTGAATTTTCATAATATTTCAACTTTATTGATTGACTTATTCTAAGATAAACGAGGTAAAAAATAATAGAAAGTAATAAAAGAACAAAAGGTAAAAACAGAGTGTCAACCACCTTGTTTTCTATTACTAAATAACAAATCGTACTGATTAAACCTATCAAACTTAACAGTGCTGACAAAGTGTGTAGGTAACGAATGCAAGCTACAAATCCTATAAAAGTCATAGTAATTAAAGCGGCTAACGGACTTTCAAGCGAAATGCCAATTGCCCCACAAAAAAATCCTTGAAATCCCAGAATGAAAGCGTCATCAACACCAAAACCGTAGTGGAATTGTTCTCTTGCCAAAAACTCACTCGCCACGATACCTATAATGGTATAAAGCAGCATAATTACGCCAATATAAGAATCAATTAAATTGATCGTAAATAAAGAAAAAACACCAATTATTGAAGAATACAAAAAACTTCCCAAAAGGAAAAAACCTATCCGAATTAACAAGTTCGAATTACTTTTCAATTTCGGTAATTGCCCTTTTATCTCTTTCAATTGATTGTCAGAAATAAATCCATGAGTGTTGAGCCGTTTTGCCTGAGCCAATAAAAAAGTATTTTCAAGCATTTCTTTGTTATATACAATCATGCCTTTTGTTTATTAAAATGTTGTATTACTTTTATAAATCCGAATATGGAACCTATAAAATATAATGGTGTTAAAATTGTGATTACTGGCCAAATCTCTGAAAAATCAATATTGTCAAACAATTTAAACAATAAAATATTAAAACCGATGTAGCCATAAAGGACAGTAAAAACAAACAGAAATGTTGAACCTATTTCATGGCTTTTTTTATAAAAAAAATAGAGCAAAACTGCCAGTAAAAAAACAAAAATATACCAATGCGACTCTAATAATCCTGCAATTCCACAAACACCAATTAACTGCAAGGCAAAGGCTAAAAAGACTAATTGAAAATGTTTTTTTAACGCAATTTTATTCGAATATAATTCACAAAGAATTAATAATCCACCAAGCGCAATTCCAGAGAAAGTAAGAGACGGATTGCTATAGATTTCGCTTTCTAATAACGATTTTGGTGTACTGGTAATTCCTATAAATGTTGCTAAACCAGTAATGCCAATGGAAAGTGCGCTTTTATTATCAAAATAATAGGCACAAACAAAACCAACAAAGCTGCACACTAAACTAGACAATCCGTATCCAAAAATGGAATATTGGTATTGTAAATATCCAATAAAAATACAACTCAAGATGGTACATAAAAGCACAATATAATCATAAACCGGATTGTCAAATAACACCTCATCTTTATGAAATCCTTTGGCTTTTTTAAAACAAAAATAAAATCCGATACCAATTAACAAAAAAAGCAATCCGAGTACAGCGGAATGACCAATGCTGTCAATGTTTTTATATATCAGAGTTCCAATTCCTGAGGTGAAAAGTAAAATACCTAAATACAATAAAAAACGAAGTTCGTAGTGTAGTGAAAATAAACCTCTCGATCCATAGGCTTTTATCGCTTCAAATTGCTCGTCGCTGATGAGTCTTTTTGCATATAGCTTTTGGGTAAATTCGTTACATTCTTTTGCCATGAAGTTCTAGGATTACAATCAAATATAGTTAAATATTTGCAACGTAGGCAAAATGTTTGTAAAAGCAAAAAAGGTTGCATTTCGACAACCTTTTTTTTATAAATCAAATCCTAAATTCACACCCAATTTCTGCGCGATAATCTTCGTAATTCGTTGTTTTAACTCTGGTATTTTTATGCTTTCGATTACTTCATTTGAAAACGCATACATCAACAATGCTTTAGCTTCTTTCTTTGGAATACCGCGTTGTTGCATGTAAAACATGGCGCTTTCGTCTAATTGACCAATCGTGCAGCCGTGTGAACATTTTACATCGTCGGCAAAAATTTCTAATTGTGGTTTGGCGTTGATTGTTGCTTTATCACCAATTAAAATGTTGTTGTTTTGCTGAAAAGCATCGGTTTTTTGCGCTTCTTTTTCTACAAATATTTTTCCGTTGAAAACTCCTGTTGAGCTACCGGCCAAAATGGTTTTATAGTTTTGATGGCTTTCGCAGTTTGGCGTTGCGTGATTTACAAGTGTATAATGATCAACATGTTGCTTTTCGCCAATAATGGTAATTCCTTTTAAAGTACTGTCAATTCTTTCGCCAAAATGATAGAAATTCAAGTTATTTCTAGTGATGTTTCCTCCAAATGAAAACGTGTGAACCGAAACTCTACTTTCTTGTTTTTGAGAAATATAGGTGTTATCAATTAAGTTGGCCGATAGCAAATCATTTTGAATTTTATAATAATCTACAATAGCGCGCTTTTGTGCAAAAATCTCCGTAACTGCATTCGTCAACACCGGATTTTCATTTAGCGATTGATGTCTTTCAATAATTTGAACATGCGCATTTTCGCCTACAATTACCAAATTTCGAGGTTGTACCATCAAGGCATTTTCTTTTCCAGTCGAGAAATAAATGATTTCAATTGGTTTTTCAACCACTTTACTTTTTGGAACATTGATATATGCACCTTCGTTTGCAAAAGCAGTATTTAAAGTGGTTAAACTCTCGTCTTTACTTGCAATTTTGTTGAAATACTCGTCTATAGCCAATTTATATTTTGGTTTAGTCAATGCCGATGACATTAAGCAAACATCCAATCCATCATGAGTTGTTGATGATAAAAACGATGTGAATTTCCCATCTACAAAAATCACTTTGTAGGTGTCAATTTCGTGAAGAAAGTATTTTTTTACCTCGGCAAATTCAATAGCATTTTCGTGTTTTGGAAAAACGGTAAAGTCATTTTTTAAGATGGTGTTCAACGAAGTATATTTCCATGCTTCCTCTTTTTTGGTTGGGAAACCTTTATTCTCAAAGTTTTTTATAGCCGAAGTTCTAATGTCGTGCAATTGTGCTGTAACATCAACTTTTTCTTCAAATGCCATGAAAGACGAGACTAATTTTTCTTTTAAATCCATTTTTTCAGTATTCAGTCACAGTATTCAGTCGCAGTTTCTGATAACTGTGACTGAGACTGTAAACTCCTCTAGTTTAATTCACTTTTTATCCAATCGTATCCTTTTTCTTCCAACTCGTAAGCCAATTCTTTTCCGCCTGATTTTACGATTTTTCCGTCCATTAAAACGTGAACGAAATCTGGAATAATATAATCTAACAAACGTTGGTAGTGCGTAATTACAAGAACAGCATTGTTTTCATTTTTCAATTTGTTAACGCCATTAGCCACGATGCGAAGTGCGTCAATATCTAAACCTGAATCGGTTTCGTCGAGAATTGCGATTTTTGGTTCTAACATTGCCATTTGGAAGATTTCGTTACGTTTCTTTTCTCCACCCGAAAAACCTTCGTTTAACGAACGTGATAAAAACTTTCTATCCATTTCTAGTAATTCTGATTTTTCACGAATTAACTTCAACATTTCGTTGGCAGGCATTTCTTCTTGTCCGTGAGCTTTTCGCTTTTCGTTAATCGCAGTTTTGATAAAATTTGTAACTGAAACTCCTGGAATTTCTACTGGATATTGAAACGACAAGAAAACACCTTTGTGTGCTCTTTCTTCTGGAGCCAACTCTGCTAAATCTTCACCGTTTAATTCAACATTACCTTCGGTTACTTCGTAATTTTCATTTCCAGCAATTACTGCTGAAAGTGTACTTTTACCAGAACCATTTGGTCCCATAATCGCGTGAACTTCGCCTGATTTAATCTCAAGATTAATTCCTTTTAATATTTCTTTATCTTCTACCGAAGCGTGTAAGTTGTTTATCTTTAACATTTTATTTTTCTGTTTATTCGTAATGTCCTTTTAGTGACAAAATATCTAATATTTCAATTGTGTTTTCTTCGGTAACTTGATAAATAATCCTGTGCTCTTGATTAATTCTTCTTGACCATTTTCCAGAAAGTTGATGTTTCAAAGGTTCAGGTTTTCCAATACCTTCAAATGGATGTAATTGAATATCTTCAATTAAGGAATAAATTTTATTTAAAATTCCTTTGTTACCTGATTTTATCCAAAAATCTAAATCGGTTTTCGCTTTGTCTGAAAATTCTATTTGCATAACTCTTTCAATTCCTCCATTGTCATGCGAGTTCCTCGACCTTCTTTAATGCTTTTTTCAGCTTCCAAAATTTCTTTTACAAATTCAGGATTATATGGTTTCTCTTCTTTTTCAACAATTTCAAAACCAAGTGATTTTGCCAATGATTTTAATACTGGAAAATCTTTTTTCTTTACGTTTTTCAAAATTAAATCCATAACTAATTATTTAATTAACCCACTGAACCTTCTAACGAAATTTCTAATAATTTCTGAGCTTCAACAGCAAATTCCATTGGTAATTTATTCAACACTTCTTTACTGAAACCATTTACGATTAACGCAATAGCTTTCTCGGTTGGAATTCCTCGTTGATTGCAATAGAAAACTTGGTCTTCGCCGATTTTTGAAGTCGTGGCTTCGTGTTCTATTTTGGCAGATGAATTTTTGCTTTCGATATAAGGAAATGTGTGCGCGCCACAATTATTTCCCATCAACAACGAATCACATTGCGAGAAGTTTCTAGCATTGTCTGCATTTGCACTAATTCTAACTAAACCCCTATAACTATTTTGTGATTTTCCTGCCGAAATTCCCTTCGAAATAATAGTCGATTTAGTATTTTTTCCTAAATGAACCATTTTAGTTCCGGTATCCGCTTGTTGGAAATTATTGGTCACGGCAATCGAATAAAATTCGCCTATTGAATTATCTCCTTTTAAAACTACTGATGGATATTTCCATGTTATGGCCGAACCTGTTTCTACTTGCGTCCATGAGATTTTTGCGTTTTTCTCGCAAATTCCTCTTTTGGTAACGAAGTTAAAAACACCACCTTTTCCTTCTTTATTTCCGGGATACCAGTTTTGAACCGTTGAATATTTTATTTCGGCATTGTCTAAAGCAATTAATTCTACAACTGCCGCGTGCAATTGATTTTCGTCACGACTTGGCGCTGTACAACCTTCGAGATAAGAAACATAACTGCCTTCATCAGCAATTAAAAGTGTTCTTTCAAATTGACCTGTACCTGCTTGATTAATACGGAAATACGTTGATAATTCCATAGGACAATGAACGCCTTTTGGAATGTAACAGAAACTTCCATCAGAGAAAACTGCCGAGTTTAAAGCCGCATAAAAATTGTCTTTTTGAGGGATAACCGTTCCTAAATATTTCTGAACTAAATCTGGATATTCGCGAATGGCTTCGGAAATACTCATGAAAATAATGCCTTTCTCCGCCAACGTTTTCTTGAAAGTAGTTGCCACTGAAACTGAGTCGACTACAATATCCATTGCCACATTATTCAATTTCTTTTGCTCGTCGATAGAAATTCCTAATTTCTTGTACATTTCTAAAAGCTCTGGATCCACATCGTCAAGAGTTTTGTTTGGATCGGCCTTTTTTGGTGCTGAATAATACGAAATAGCTTGAAAATCGGGTTTTTCATAATTTACGTTTGCCCATTCTGGCTCAATCATTTCTTGCCATGCACGAAAAGCTTCAATACGCCAATCGGTCATCCACTGCGGCTCGTCTTTCTTTTTAGAAATGGCACGAACAATGTCTTCGTTTAGTCCAATAGGAAACGTTTCCGAGTCTAATTCAGTATAGAATCCGTATTCGTATTCTTTATTTTCTAATTCGATTTTTAAGTCGTCTTCAGTATATTTTGCCATATTTTTTTATAAAGAAAATGATTCCCCACATCCACAAGTTCGTTGCGCATTTGGATTATTAAACACAAATCCTTTTCCATTCAATCCGCCAGAAAATTCTAAAATTGTTCCCGCTAAATACAAAAATGATTTTTTTTCAACTGCTATTTTTACATTATTATCTTCAAAAACTTTATCGTTTTCCCCAATTTGTTTGTCAAACTTTAGTTCATAAGACAAACCCGAGCAACCGCCACTTTTTACACCAACACGAACATAATCGGTTGCTGCGTTAAAACCGTCTTCTTCCATCATGGACACGATTTTTTTACTAGCTGATTCAGAAACTTGTATCATAAATGTAATTTTGATTTTGTCTAAATAAAAGGCAAAGTTACTACAAATATCTGTTTTTTTGAAATTACTAACATTTTTATAACATATACTTACATAGAAATTGTCTATAAACTTGCTAGCAATCAAGCAGTAATTTCATAATTTGCATTCGATTTTAATTTTTAAGATAAAAACATGAAAATATACCCTATTGAAGCTGGAAATTTTAAACTCGATGGCGGCGCTATGTTTGGTGTTGTGCCAAAAACCATTTGGAACCGAACAAATCCAGCAGATGAGAATAATTTAATTGATATTGCGGCTCGATGCATGCTGATAGAAGACGGAAACCGATTAATTTTAATTGATACTGGAATGGGAAACAAACAATCAGACAAATTCTTCAGTTATTATTCACTTTGGGGAAATCACTCGTTAGATAAATCGTTGGCAAAATATGGTTTTCACCGTGATGATGTAACTGATGTTTTCATGTCGCATTTGCATTTTGACCATTGTGGCGGAAGTGTAAATTGGAACGCTGACAAAACAGGTTATGAAGTAGCTTTTAAAAATGCGAAATTTTGGACCAACGACAATCACTGGGAATGGGCGACAAAACCCAACAATCGTGAAAAAGCATCTTTTCTTTCTGAAAATATTTTACCAATGCAAGAAAGCGGTCAATTGAATTTTATCAAAAGACCAACAAGTGATTTTGGGTTTTCCGAAGAAATGAATTTTGGCATTTTTTATGTTGATGGTCATACCGAAAAAATGATGATTCCGCATATCAAATACCAAGATAAAACCATCGTTTTTTGTGCTGATTTAATTCCGACAGCTGGACATTTGCCCTTACCTTATGTTATGGGTTATGACACACGACCACTTTTAACTATGCCCGAAAAATCTAAATTTTTAACCTCAGCCGCCGAAAACAATTATTTTCTTTGGCTAGAACACGATGCTCATAATCCAATTATTACTGTTGAAATGACCGAAAAAGGAGTTCGACTAAAAGAACGATTTGAAATCAATGATGTATTAATGTAATGTTAATGCCTTCTGTTATTTTATAAAAGAATTTACTTTTACTTTTTAAATTCTAGTTAAACATGAAGACAACGTTGAAATTTTTACTTTTTTTATTGCCATTATTGGGTTTTGGCCAAGAAACCCAAACACGCTTTACAAAAAAATCACCGCTTACAGAACAAGAACTAAAACGCTGGAGTCATCTAGATTTAGAAAAAGACACTATTCCGGGAATGAGCGTTGATAAAGCGTATGAAGAACTTTTAAAAAATAAAAAAGGAAATAAAATTATTGTTGCGGTAATCGACTCGGGAGTTGATATTGATCATCCTGATTTAAAAGGTGCTATTTGGACCAATCCAAAAGAAATTCCGAATAATAAAAAAGACGATGATAAAAACGGTTATGTAGATGACGTTCATGGTTGGAATTTTCTAGGTGACTCCTATAACGAAACACTAGAAATGACCCGAATTTTGAAAAAAGGCGATGACGGTTCGGAAGTGTACAAAAAAGCATTGGCAGAACACACAAAAGAATACAACAAAATGATGAGTTATAAAGAATCTATCGATTTTTTATACAATGCAGATAAAACTATTAGAGAACATTTAAAAAAAGACGATTATACTATTGAGGAATTAAAAGAAGTTGCTTCTGTCAAATATGCACTTTATCAAAGTAAAACTGTGATGCTAGCTTTTGCTGCCGATGCAGGAAAAAATTTTAGAGAAGAATTAATTTCGTCTAAAAACCAAGTGTATGATAAACTTAATTACAACCTTAACAAAGATTTTGACGGAAGAAAAATAGTAGGCGATAATCCAGACGTTTTAGACAATAAAAAATATGGAAACAACAAAGTTTACGGATTAAACAAAGCCGAAACAGAACACGGAACGCATGTTGCAGGAATTATTGCTCAAAAAAGAAACAATGGTATTGGCGGCGATGGCGTTACAGAAAACGTTCAAATTATGGCAATTCGTGCTGTGCCCAATGGTGATGAATATGACAAAGACATTTCGCTAGCCATTAGATATGCTGTGGATAACGGTGCCAAAATAATAAACGGAAGTTTTGGGAAAGACTTTTCACCTCACGCTGAATGGGTTTGGGATGCAATAAAGTATGCCGAAAGTAAAGACGTTTTATTTGTTCATGCTGCAGGAAATGATGGAAAAGACATTGATTTAGAAGAAAATTTTCCATCAGACACTAAAGATAAAAACACGGAAATCGTTACTAACTTTTTACAAATAGGTGCGTTGAACTATTCGTATGGCGAAAAAATAATTGCTGATTTCTCTAATTATGGTTCAAAAAACGTAGACATTTATGCTCCTGGTGTAAAAATTTATGCTACACTTCCAAACAACAAATTCAAACATCTTGACGGAACATCGATGGCATCACCAAATGCCGCTGGAGTTGCCGCATTAATTCGTTCGTATTATCCCAACTTAAAAGCTTCACAAGTAAAAGAAATCATCATGCAATCAGGAACACCAATAGATATGATAGTGAAAGTTGGAGAAAATGGTGAAAGCCGAAAATTTTCGCAAGCATCCGTTTCTGGAAAAATTGTCAATGCATATAATGCGCTAAAAATGGCAGAACAAATTTCAAGTCAATCAACTATCAAACCTAAAATCAAATCCTAGTTATTGTAATGAAAAACAAAGTAACTTTAACTTTTCTTTTTGGAACTATACTTTGTTTTAGTCAATCAAAAAGTTATTGGCAACAAAAAGTGGATTATAAAATGGAGGTTTAAAAACAAATAAAAAACTATTAAATATAAAAATGGAACAAAAATTATGAAGTTTTAAAATTTAACTAATTGATTTTTTTAAATATACCATTACTATAGCTATAACTTACTAATGTTGGAAATTCTTCCGTAAATCCTAAACCAAAATCTCTATAGAATGTGTTATTAAAATCTATTAAAAAGCTAACATTGTACATGGATAAGTTTTTATTGTAAAATTTTTTAAAATCAAAATTTTTTAATCCAACGGATATAATTATAAACTGATAATTTGAATATTTCTTATCCCTGATTATACTTTGAAACTTAACAGTACAACTTTCACAATCTGGTATAATATATAAAATTAGTTTATTATTTTTACTGTCAAACACTTCTTGCAGTTTGAGCTCAGTATGATTTAAATCATAAAATTTAAATTCATTAATGTCTCTTCCATTATAATTAAACCTGAATGTTTGTACAATTATAAAAGAAATGATAACTATTACAATTCCTATTATATATTTTTTCATTATTTAAATTTTTTATTTATCCAATCGTATTTTTTAAAAGTTAAGCCATTTTGATTAATAGTTTGCTCATTGTAGAGTGAACATTCTAGTTTTGCGCCAATATGATTTCCTTTTGTTTGTATCCCATTTAAAACTCTACTAGAACTCTCCAGAAAATAACTATTATCTATCTTTTTAAATTTGAATTTAAAAGTATCATCCTTAATTTTATATTCGTATTTTTCTTTCTTATCAAATGAATTAGTCCACCACGTGTTATTTTGACTTTTTGCAAGAGACATATTTAACTCAATTATCCCAAAATCATTTTTATCTATAATAAAATAACCATTATAAAGTAGCTTTGAATTCCTTTTTTTGGGGAAAAAATTCAATACAAAAAAGTCTTCTGATTCTTGTAGTTCGTAGTTATATAATTTAATATCAAATATTGGTGTTATTTCTTGACTCCCCAAACTACAGTATACACCAGCGAAAATTGGTATTTCAAAATTATTGCTTTTTAACTCAAAGCCTTCTTGGAAATTATCATTTATTGTTTTTATAAATCCTTTATAAATCACTTTATTTTCATCATTAATCTCCAATCCTTCATTTAGAAAAATGATATTATTAAACAAAAAAATAGTTGTTGAGTCGAATTTAAAACTTATGTTTGATTGATAGTAATTTAAATGCTTAGGGTTTTGTTTTAATCTTGATGATTTTATTTTATTTAAAATTGAAGAAACGGATTCTCGTGAAGCTTTTATGATTACATCATCTAAAATAATATATGTGATTGGTTTTAATTTTATTAACCATTTCATATTTTCCAATTCATTCAAATTTAATTCTATATCATCATAATTTTCTTTTACAATTTTTAATGTTTTGAAATTTTTGTTAATTTCAATTTGTCCAACATCATTTGTCGAACCAATAAAATCATTCTCACTATAAACTAGTGCATTAATAATTTTAGAACTATCTTGATTTGAAACTATAGTCAACATTTTGGATTGTGAGAAAACAAAAGTTGAAATAAATAAAAAAATATATTTACACATAATTGATAAAAAAAGGGGTTGAATAGTCAACCCCATTAAAATAATAATCTACCAAGCCCAATCCCAATTTCCGTCAGAAGTACAATCTGTTTTATAAAAATTTCCAGTTGCATTTCCAAACGGATCATACTCAAAGTGAGTGATTGAACCAGACCAAACCTCAACTAAACCAAAAAAATTAAGACGTTTTTGACATGTACTCACCGTCCTCCATGAATTGGCAAATGTAGGTGAAATCGTTAACAAAGTTAAAGCAGCAATCATAATTGATTTTTTCATAATTTTATATTTAAAGATTAATTTTATCAAAGATATTTAATTTCGAGACTATCAATAATTCATTTTATAAGTAACTTTATTTATATTTGTATTAAAATATTTAAAAAATGAATAAAATAGGTGATAAAATTAGAAGACTAAGAGACCAAAAGGGTTTCTCTCAAGAAAGTTTAGCTTTTGAACTTGGTTTAACTCAACCAAGTTACGCAAGATTAGAAAAACATGATGAACGTATTAGTATTATTCGATTAATTCAAATTGCAAAGATATTAAATACAACTGTTTCGGAATTAATTGATGAAAAGACTCAAAAAATTAGCAATCAAAATAATAATGAAATTGCAAATTCATATAATGTTGATACAATAAATACTATTATTAATGCAGATAAAGACCATATTTCTACATTGAAAGAAGAAATACAATTTTTAAAAAATTTATTAGAAAAAAAATAATAAAATGAGATTTTACTTTACCCTTTGTTTAGTTATAGCAACTCTTATTTGTAACGCACAATC
Source organism: Flavobacterium aureirubrum (assembly GCF_038739835.1). Lineage (NCBI taxonomy): Bacteria > Pseudomonadati > Bacteroidota > Flavobacteriia > Flavobacteriales > Flavobacteriaceae > Flavobacterium > Flavobacterium aureirubrum. The sequence continues at coordinate 140,343 of NZ_JBCGDO010000002.1, read as the reverse complement.
AAAAAACTATTGGCAGCAAAAAGCCGATTACAAAATGGAAGTTATTGTTGATGCAAACAAGTATCAGTATAAAGGAAAGCAAACTTTGAGGTATAGTAATAATTCCAACGATACTTTAACCAAAGTGTTTTTTCATTTATTTAACAACGCTTTTCAACCAGGAAGTGAAATGGATATTAGGTTGCAAAACGTGGTTGATCCCGATGGAAGAATGGTTACTAAAAGTAAAACCGCTGACGGAAAAGAAATTAAAGAAAGTAGAATTGCCAGGTTAAAACCCGATGAAATTGGTTTTTTAAAAGTGAATAATTTTAAACAAGACGGAAAAATCGCCGCTACAAAAGAGCTCGGAACAATTCTTGAAGTAACGCTTGCAAAACCCATTTTACCAGGTAAAAAGACAACTTTTACTCTCGATTTTGAAGGTCAAGTTCCGGTTCAAATTCGTCGCTCAGGAAGAAATAATAAAGAAGGTGTTGAATTTTCGATGACTCAGTGGTATCCAAAAATTTGTGAATTTGATTTTGAGGGTTGGAACACTTCGCCTTACTTGGCAAGAGAATTTCACGGCGTTTGGGGAAATTATGATGTAAAAATAACAATTGACAAAAACTATATTCTAGGTGGAACAGGCTATTTAAAAAACAATAATGAAATTGGTTTTGGTTATGAAGATGAAGGTAAAAAAGTGAAAAAACAGTCTGGTACCTCAACTTTAACCTGGCATTTTGTGGCGCCAAATGTGCACGATTTTGCGTGGGCTGCCGATAAAGAATATATTCATGATAAATTGGTTCGTCCAGATGGTGTTACCTTGCATTTTTTATACAAGAACAATCCGAAAATTTTTGATGTTTGGAAACAAGCACAACCTTTAACCTCAAAAATAATGGATTACTATAATGCCAATATTGGTTCATATCCTTACAAACAATATTCTGTTATTCAAGGTGGCGATGGCGGAATGGAATATGCCATGTGTACACTAGTATTAGGCGAAGGAAAATTAGACGGTTTTGTGGGATTGATTGCCCATGAACTGGGTCATTCTTGGTTTCAACACGTTCTAGCAACTAATGAAAGTAAACACGGATGGATGGATGAAGGGTTTACTTCGTTTATTGAAGATTTAGTGATGAATGAATTGTCAGCGAGTAAACTTGAAAATCCATTTACAGGTTCTTATAAAGGCTACATAAATTTAGTAAATTCAGGAAAAGAATTACCTCTATCGACACATGCTGATCGTTTTGACGAAAACAGAAGTTATAGCATTTCTTCCTACAGCAAAGGCGAATTATTTCTTACCCAATTAATTTATTTGATTGGTAAAGAAAATACAATGAAAACGCTTAAGCGTTTTTATACTGAATTTAAATTCAAACACCCTACACCAAACGATATCAAACGAACAGCCGAACGGGTTTCTGGCGCACAATTAGATTGGTATTTAACCGATTGGACACAAACCACAAATACTATTGATTATGGCATAAAATCATTTGAAAACAACAAAATAACATTAGAAAGAATAGGTCGAATGCCTATGCCAATGGATATTTTAGTAGAATATACTGACGGTTCTAAAGCCAGTTTTTATATCCCGTTAAAAATGATGCATTTCCAAAAAGAAAACCAAAATCCAGCTGTAAAAAGAACTGTTTTAAAAGAATGGTCTTGGGCTGAACCCAGCTATACTTTTGAAATTCCAAATCAGTTAGCAGTTAAAAAAATCACCATCGACCCAAGTGGCTTACTGGCTGATGTGAAACCCGAGAATAATGTGTTTACCACCAGCAAGTAAAAGTGCCAAGTTTTTTTCAGCTTATTTTTGGAATAGAATTTGTAGTTTTACAACAATAATTTTCTTGTTATGAGCTATATTAAAATACTAGTATTTCTATTTGTTGTTAGTTTAAGTGCTTCAAAAAGTTATGCGCAACCTATTCGTTTTCAAGCAAGCAGTGTAAGTTTTACCGACAAAAAAGAAAACGGCAAGTGGAATGAATGGTCTGATTTTGTTGATGCTAACGTGTTGATTACGCTCGATGCCAAAAAAGATTTAATTACTATCAATTCCTCCGAAATCCAATCTTTTAAAATAAAAGCCTATGGCGAAATCGAAGACACAGAAGAGTTAAACATTGTTCCGTTCGAATGTATAGACAACAAATTCTCAAAGTGTAAGATTTTGATTATTACCAAGAAAAAAGAAAATAATAGAGTGCAATTATATGTTACTTACAACGAAGTAAAATTTGTATACAACATATACGCAAAATAGCAATGGATTTCACCTATCCAAAATCGGAGAAATTAAAAAGCAAAAAAATCATTGATTTATTGTTTTCAGAAGGCAAATCAGTGGGAAAATATCCCTTGCGATTGGTGTATGTACAACACGATTTCGAAGAAAATGTTCCAGTAAAAATGGGTGTTTCGGTCTCCAAAAAATATTTTAAAAAAGCCGTTGACCGCAATTATTTAAAACGTGTTTTAAGAGAATGTTACAGATTGAATAAGTCATTGTTGACAGAACATTTGGAAAAAAAATATTGTGTTATGTTTTTCTATCAAACGAACGAAAAACTATCCTATCAGGAAATTGAAGAAAAAACAAAATTGCTTTTCGAAAAATTTATAAAAACAATCCACCAAGAAAACAATTCAAACCTAGAGTAATTCAATACATTGTTGCGTAAAAGTTACTAAATTCGTTATCTTGATTAAATAATAAATTATGTTGTCAAAAATTAAAAAAAGATATTTAATTCCTGCTATTCTAAGTGTATTTTTATTTGTGGGCGTTAGTTTTAAAGATGATTTCTTTGAGATTTCTAAACAAATAGAAATCTTCACCACGTTATTTAAAACCATCAATCAAAACTATGTTGATGAAACCAATCCGGCAGAATTGATGGATAAAGCCATAAAAAGCATGCTGGCCGATTTAGATCCGTATACCAATTATTTCAACGAACAAGATGTTATCAAATTCAAAATCAACAACACTGGTGAATATACTGGAATTGGTGCTGTCATCACGCGAAAAGAAGACAAACTCATTATCAAAGAACCTTATAAAGGATTTCCTGCTGACAAAGCCGGACTAAAAGCGGGTGACGAAATCACACAAATTGGTGATGTTTTGCTAGCTGATTTTAAAGATGATGCATCGCAATTATTAAAAGGTGCAAAAAATACCAAAATCGAATTAAAATATTTGCGTCAAGGTAAACCCATGTCAACCCAATTAATTCTAGATGAAGTAGAAGTAAAAGCGGTTCCTTTTTTTGGAAAAATTGATGATAAAACGGGTTATATTGTCTTATCTCAATTCACTCAAAAAGCCTCTTCACAAACCAAAGAAGCTCTTGAAAAACTAAAAGCAGATGGTGCTACACAAATCGTTTTAGACTTGCGCGGCAATCCTGGTGGATTATTGAATGAGGCAGTAAATATTTGCAATTTTTTTGTGCCAAAAGGGGAAATTATTGTTACTACAAAATCTAAAAACGACAAGTACAACAATATCTATAAAACTACTCGTGAACCCATTGATACCGAAATTCCGTTAGTCATTATCGTTGACGGAAAAAGTGCTTCTGCTTCTGAAATTGTTTCTGGAGCATTGCAAGATTTAGATCGTGCGGTGATTTTAGGCAGCAGAAGTTTTGGAAAAGGATTAGTGCAACGACCGATAGACATGACCTATGGAACGCAAGTAAAAGTAACAATTTCTAGATATTACACACCTTCAGGAAGATGTATCCAAGCCTTGAATTACAACAAAAAAGACAAAAACGGAAAAGCAACAAAAACCGAAGAAAAAAATTATAATTCGTTTAAAACCAGAAAAGGAAGACCGGTTTATGATGGTGGTGGCGTGTTGCCCGACATTGAAATGGAAGAAACCAAACTCAGCTTGATAGCGGAAGCGCTGCAAAAAAATGACGGTATTTTTAATTATGTAACCTATTATTATTACAAAAACCCTACGCTTGGCGATAAAATTCCAACTATAACCGATGCAGATTTTGCTGATTTCAAAGCATTCTTAAAACGCGAAAAGACCGATATTAATACAGAAACAGAAGTGGCGCTGAAAAACCTTTTAGAAAAAGCAAAAAAAGAAAATGTTGATTCCACAATAAAAACAGAATACGAACAACTTTTAATAGCAATTCAACGAAGCGAGTCGACAATGATGGATAAAAATCAAAAGGAAATCAAGAATTTGCTTTTGGACGAAATCATCAAACGTTACCAATATAAAGAAGGATTATATCAATATTACGTAAAAAATAATTTGGAAATCAAAAAAGCAATAGGAGTTTTAAACAACGCAGCCGAATACAATAAGATTTTAAAACGTTAAAATGAAACTACTCAAATATTTGCCGCTACTTTTTATTGGGTTTTTACAAGCACAAGAAGAAGTCGTGCATTCGGTTTACTTTGAATTTGATAAATATTCTTTGAACGAAAAACAAGGCAACGAAGTCGTTGATTTTATCAAAAAAACCGACTCCACAAGGATAGAGTCCATTCAAATTTTTGGCTATACAGATGATGTGGGAAAAGAGGCCTACAACTTCAAACTTTCTACCAATAGAGCCACAACCATTCAAAACAAAATTATGGCCAGCGGAATAAAAAGTAAAATCATTGTAACTATAGAAGGAAAAGGTAGAATTCTGATAGACGATGATATTGTAGAAAACCTTCCCGAAAAACGTTCAAAAAATAGACGTGTTGATGTGGTAATCAACTTAAGACCATTGCCCAAAATTATAATTCCTGGCTTTTACAACACCATTCAAAAAAATCATATTGTAGGCGATCACATTTATCTCGATAATGTTTTATTTGAAAGAGGAAGTAGTAAGTTGACTTTTAAATCCAAAACTGAGTTGGATAAAATTGCCAAACTCTTGATGAAATACAAAAATTATACTTTTGAAATTCAAGGACATGTTTGTTGCACGCCACCATACCAGAAAGAAGCAATTGACAAAGAGACCAAAAAAAGACAACTCTCCACCAACAGAGCAGAGTCGGTTTACAAATATTTGTTGTTTAAAAAAATACCCAAAACCCGCATGACTTTTAAAGGTTATGGCAACACGGTTCCGCTAGGAAAAGGCGCAGAATATGACCGAAGAGTGGAAATTGTAATTTCAAAGGTGTAGTTTTCTATTTAGATAATTTTTATTTTGATATTAACCAATCGTAAAACATTGGTGGCAGAATAGATTTGCTGCATTTTTATAATGTAAAACACTTAACAAAATTGTAAAAGACAACACAAAATGACAAAAACAATTTTACTAATCTTATTATTGACGGTGCTATTTTCTTGTTCAAAAGTAAAAACATCAGACAAAGCTTCAGAAAAAATGCAGGAGTTTGTAATTAATATTTCTCAATATGCCAAAGAATATGACTCTGATTTTATAATTATTCCCCAAAATGGTTTTGAACTGGCTTTTAACAATACCAACCCAGATGAAGGTCTAAATACTTCATACATGAGCGCAATAGACGGAATTGGTGGTGAAGAGCTTTTTTATAATGGTACATACTCTTTAGACAATTATAGACTCGCAATGCTTCAAAAACTGAAAGCAACAGAAAAGATAATGATTTCTGAATTTGTTTCGGATAACAGTAAGATAAGTGATGCATTCTCAAAAAATTATAAAGAAGGTTTTATTTCATTTGTTAGGAAAAGTGATAATTATCATTACAAACAAATTCCTGACAGTATTCCAAAAGAAAACACTTCAAATATTACCAATCTTTCCTTGGCCCAAAATTATTTGTACTTAATAAACAGCGATAATTTCTCTTCAAAACAAGAAATAATTAATGCAATTGCAGCCACAAATTTTGATGTAATATTCATTGACCTTTTTTTTAACGAAACAGCATTCACAACGCCTGAAATCAATCAATTAAAAACAAAATCAAATGGAGGAAAACGACTAGTTATATCTTACATGAATATTGGTTCAGCTGAAAATTTTCGATATTACTGGAAAAAAAACTGGAGACTTAATTATCCATTATGGTTAAAGAAAAAATATGACGGATATGATGATGAATACTGGGTTAAATATTGGAAAAAAGACTGGCAAGATATCATTTATGGTAATGACAACTCTTATATGAAAAAAATCATAAACGCAGGCTTTGACGGAGTGTATTTGGACAATGTAGAAGCATACTACTTTTTATATCATAAATAATAAAAGCATTTGCTTGAAAAAGTTTAAAATCGTGTGGCAAAAAATATTGATTTAATTTGATAACTTCAAACTAACCGTAACAAATTAACTATGTTCTTTGTAGTAAAAGTCAAATTTTAATTCTTATTCTTTTTTCATCTCAATATGAGGAATATCATCTTCAAGGTACATTTCGCTAGTTTGCACAAATCCATGACTTTCATAAAATTTTTTTAAATACAATTGTGCCGAAATGGTAATTTTTTCTGCATCAAAATGAGTTCGTAATCCCGCAATTGCTTCTCTCATCAACACATGTCCGAGCTTTTTATCTCTATAACTTTCTTTTACAATAACTCTACCGATGGAAGCTTGCTGAAAATAATCATTGGTCTTAAAAAGTCTCGCATAGGCAACTGTAATTCCGTTTTCAACTCCTAGTAAGTGTAATGCCTTGCTGTCCTTACCGTCAATATCTTGATAAACGCAGTTTTGCTCCACCACAAAGACTTCGCTTCGCAATTGCAGCAAATCATAAAGCTCTTGTAAAGAAAGTGCCTCAAATCGCCTAATTTTCCATTCTATATTCATAGCACTTATCCTTTATTAAATTGAATTGATTTGATGATCGACTCCAATTCAAACATTAAATCTCTTTTTTCTATAGATGGAGCATAACAAAAACCTTCGAGAACCAAAATTCTATTATTTTCTTTATCAAAAATAGCATAGTTAACAAATGGTCCCGACATGAAATCGTTTTTCATTTGCCAAGTGCCTTTTGTTTCAAATGCTTTTTTCCCAGCGAGAGTTGTTTCAAAAAAATAGGGCGAATACGCTTCTTCCGTCACCATTTGTGTTCCTCTATCCGAACCATGGATATAACGTTTTCCTATCGAATCTCTTGTTGCTAAAATATCATTCACTTCGTTGTTCTTGCGAATACTCTTCCATGGAATTTGATAAATAATCAAACTTGTGTTTCCACTGGTAATTTCACTTTTTAGCCAAATGAAATTTCGTCTGCGCATGACATATTCATATTTAGACGGAATTAAAATACTAATATTGAATTTTTTTTGAATTTTTTTGGTATCCAATAGTGAGTCGTTGAACACTTTTTGGTTTTGAACTATTTCTGAAGCTCGCATTTTTTGGACAATACTGGCGCTGTTTTTTTCTAAAACTTGTAAAATTTCTACTGTTGTTCTCCCCGAAATCAAAAAGACATTTTGCGGTGTTGAGAATTCGTTGATCTTTATTTCAAATTTATTTTCATTACTTTTTTTAACTACAATGATGTTTCTAATATCAGTAGAAAATCCTTCAAAAAGCTTTACCGGATATTGATTAATAGTAAACAATGGTTCTTCTTGTGGCAGTCCTAAAACAGGTGAAGCAAACTTATTTCTAATGCTATCACCCACTTCTCCTTTCCACAGTTGATCATCAATAATCACTGCAATGGTATTGATAGCTGCGTTTGAAGCTTCGGGTAACTTGCCTTTTTTTGAGGTACAAGAACTCAGTAAACTGATAGCAAAAAAGCACAAAAAAAGGGTTTTATTCATAGCAGCAATAAAACCCAAATTTATAGAAGATTTTCGGATTAACCGCTAATTTTTAATTTCATTCCCGGTTTTAAACTTTCGTTTTTAATGCCATTCCATTTCTTAATATCTGAAATAGTTACACCAGGATATTTTTTTGAAATACTATACAAAGAGTCGCCTTTTTTAACATAATATAATTTTACTTCGTCTCTTTGGTTAGACGCTAAATTTTCTTTCTTGCCCGATTTAATTTCGTTTGCAGCAACTTCTGATTTAGAAACAATTATCGTTGTTCCAAGTTTTACATTATTATCTTCTAATGCATTCCACTCTTTAAGCTCGGCAACAGAAACATTGTGTTTTTTTGCAATACTACCAAGATAATCTCCTTTTTTAACTTTATATTCAACTATTTTGGTTTCTGTTGGCTCTTCTTTGTTTTCGTTTTCAGTGTTGTTAGCCAAAGTCAATTTTGAACCTTGTTGCACATTAAAGTCATTTAGATTATTCCATTTTTTAAGGTCTTCTAAACTAACATTGAATTTTTTAGCAATAGTAAAAAGATTATCACCTTTTTGAACTTCATAAAAATCAGTAGAATTTTGATTTTCTTCGGCATTCGTATCATTGGAAGCTACTGCAGTTTGAATTTTTGCATCGTTATTTATTTTATCTGCTTTTACTTCTTTTCTAACCGTTGTAACAACTCTTTCGTTTTTAACGATTTTCAATTTTGCGCCAAGTGCAATATTGCTTCCCTTTAATTTGTTCCATTTTTTAAGTTCCGCAACACTAACATCGTATTTGCTAGCTACTTCGCCAAGATTGTCGCCACTTTTCACTTTGTGATATTTTACCACATCTTTATAAGTAACAACTTTTTCCTCTTTATAAATTTTTTGTGTATTGGCTAAAGCTGTTGTTGTTTCTTTAACGGCAGTTGTATCAACTTTAGTTCGGATTTTATCATTTGAAGCAATTGACTCTTCTGAAGTGTAAATTTTTAAATTCCGTCCTAATGGCGCTTTGTTACTTCGCAAATGGTTCCATTTTTTTAAATCATACATCGATATGCCATATCGACTAGATATTTTACTCAAACTTTCGCCTCGTCGCACTTTGTGATATTTAACGCTTGATGAATCGTTAGAAACTAGCGCGGTTTTTGAAGAATAAGTACTAGAATATGGTTTCTCTCTCAAACTGTCCTCATAATTGGCGTAGGCATAAATTTTTTCTTCGTTAGAAGTGAACAAAGCAATTTTATTCAATGGCAATTTCAGAAAATAATTATTCCCTGTAATTTGTGGAATAACTTCTCTTTTGTACGAAGGATTTAAAAACTGTAGTTCCGCGACAGAAATGTCTAATAAATCAGAAATTTGTTTAAATGTCAAAGCTCTTTTTACTAAAACAGTATCGGTTGCAAAATGGTTGGCAACAGCTTTATTAGGGACAATTCCGTGCTCTTTGTGGTATTCAAAAATATACATTGTGGCCAAAAAAGCAGGAAGATATCCTTGGGTTTCTTTGTGCAAATAAGGTCTGATATTCCAGTAGTTTTGTTTTCCTCCTGATCGACGAATGGCTTTGGCTACATTTCCTGGACCAGTATTGTAAGATGCTAATACCAAATCCCAATCACCAAAAATACTATACATGTTTTTCATGTATTGTGTGGCCGCTTTACTAGCTTTTAGAGGATCACTTCTTTCGTCAACATATGTATCAACTTTTAAATCATATTGTTTTCCTGTTTGATACATAAATTGCCACAAACCTGTTGCGCCAACTCTAGAAACAGCTCTAGGATTTAATGCTGACTCTACAACGGCTAAATATTTTATTTCTAACGGAATGTTTTGTGCTGCTAGGGCTTCTTCAAAAATAGGAAAGTAAAACTGTGAAATTCCCATCAATCGTTCAAAACCTTTTTTTCTATTTTTTAAAAATGATTTAATCACATTTTCTAACCCAACATTATATTCAATATTAAAAGGAGACTTCTCGTCTAATCTTTTTAATCTTTCCTTTAAAAGTTCAGTTGGTAATTCGTAATCTACTTTTTCATTAACATTGATATTCTTTATGTCAAGAGTAAGTTCGTTGAATAAATCTAAACTTGCTAATTCTTTCATCCACATGCTGTCGATGCAAGTAGCAATATTATCATGAACAAAAGTTCCTTTGATAGAGTCAAGAACTTCTTTTTTAGTTTGCGGTTTTTTAAACGGTGTAATACTTAGGTCATCCTGAGCAAATAGTGCTGTTGATGCAATAAGTAATGCTAGCATTGTTACTTTTTTTATTATCATAACTTTATTTTGTAAAGTATTTTATTTTCAAATTTTAATGTTTTACTACTGAATTAGTAGTAACGTAAATAATGGTATTTTATTACATTGCAGTCTTTAATCCAAAATTGCTGCGATTCCTGGCAATACTCTTCCTTCAAGCATTTCTAACATTGCGCCACCACCAGTGGAAACATAACTCATCTTTTCTTCTAGCCCAAATTGTTTTACTGCTGCTACGGAATCGCCACCACCAACGAGAGAAAACGCTCCGTTTGCTGTAGATTCTGCGATATAATTTCCTAATTCTATTGTTCCGTTTGCAAACGACTCCATTTCAAAAACACCCAATGGACCATTCCACAAGATTGTTTTTGATTTCATGATTACCTCTTTAAAATTAGCTAACGATTTTGGACCGGCGTCTAAACCTTGCCATCCATCAGGAATTTCTCGAACATCTACAATTTGAGTTTCGGCATCGTTTGAAAAAGCATTTGCCGCTACTACATCAACTGGAATATGAATATGTACGTTTTTTTCTTTGGCAAAATGCAAAATTTGCAAAGCCAATTCTTGTTTATCGTCTTCACAAATTGAGTCTCCAATTTTTCCACCCAATGCTTTTACAAATGTAAACGTCATTCCTCCACCAATAATCATGTGGTCCACTTTGTCCAAAATATTTTCGATAACCGTAATTTTAGAAGATACTTTTGAACCACCAAGAACCGCAGTTACAGGTTTCACTGAATTTTTTAAAACTCTATTTAAACTTTCAATTTCTTTAGCCAAAAGCAATCCAAAACATTTATGATTTGGGAAAAATTTCGCAATAATTGTTGTAGAGGCATGCGCTCTATGCGCTGTTCCAAAAGCGTCGTTTACATAAATATCGCCAAGTGATGCTAGTTCTTTTGCAAAAGTATCGTCACCCGCTTCTTCTTCGGCATAAAAACGAAGATTTTCTAATAATAAAACTTCGCCTGATTTTAAATTATTAGCTGCGTTTGTGGCAATTTCTCCTCTACAATCTGAGGCAAATTGAACAGTTGTTCCTAAAACTTCGGAAACGGTTTTCAGAATATGTTTTAAAGAATATTTATCTTCTTTTCCTTTTGGTCTTCCTAGGTGTGACATCAAGATTACACTTCCGCCATCAGCAAGAATTTTATCAATTGTTGGCTTTGCCGCTTCAATTCGGTTGGCATCAGTAACGTTGAAGTCTTCGTCTAAAGGAACGTTAAAATCAACTCGAATAATGGCTTTTTTAGCTTTAAAATTAAAATCTTGAATGGTTTTCATGTGTGGCAAAAAATTTTCGAAATATTGCAAATATAGTAATTTTTAATTTTATCGGTCTTTTTTGTGCTTTTGTCGATGTTTTTTAAGAAAAATTTATGATGTAATACTTTTGAAATCAATTCATTGCTTTTTTGAGTTTGTATTTAAACTGTTGCTGTACATTAACCAAAATTGATTTTTTAATTTAAAAACTGGATTTTAACTTATATTTGCTTTATGCAGTTTTCAGACATACTTGGCCAAGAATATATTAAAAATCACCTGATAAAAAATGTGTCATCAGGAAGAATTCCACATGCGCAATTGTTTATTGGTCCAGAAGGAAGTGGCACACTGCCGATGGCTATTGCCTATGCACAATTTGTGCTGTGCAAAAATCAAGATTCAGAAAATAGTAGCGGCAATGAAAGTTGTAATTTAAAATTTAAGTCGTTGATACATCCTGATTTGCATTTTGTGTACCCCAATGTGACGAATGATGACATAAAGACCAAACCAAAAAGTGCTGATTTTATAGTAGATTGGCGTGAGTTTGTTTTGAAAAATCCCTACGGAAGCTTGTTTGATTGGCACAAACACCTTGGAGTTCAAAACAAACAGGGCATGATACGAGTTGACGACGCTGATGATATTTTAAAAACGCTGTCGCTAAAATCATATGAAGGTGGTTATAAAATTATGATTATTTGGATGGTTGATAAAATGAATATTGATGCCTCTAACAAATTACTAAAACTTTTAGAAGAACCACCAGAGAAAACCTTATTTATCTTAATTTCTGAAGACGAAGAAGACATTATTCAAACCATTCGTTCTCGTTGTCAGGTATTGCATTTTAGTGCGTTACCCGAAGCTGTAATTGCAAAAAATTTAAAGGAAAAATACTTTTTAGACTCTGCTTCGGCATCAAAAGTAGCACATCAAGCACAAGGAAATTATAATAAAGCGCTTCAAATTTTAAACAACGATAACGAAGATTTTCCGTTTGAAAATTGGTTTGTAGATTGGGTTCGCACTGCTTTTAGAGCGAAAGGAAATGCATCGGCTATTCAGGATTTAATCTCTTGGAGTGAAGAAATTGCAGCTTTGGGTCGCGAAGGTCAAAAACAATTTTTGCAGTATTGTATTGTGATGTTCCGACAAGCGTTAATGCATAGTTATGAAACTAAAAATTTGGTGTATATGGAACCAAAAGTTCCAGGATTTACTTTTGATAAATTTGCGCCCTTTGTTACCGGAAATAACATCCACGATATTTTCCGTGAACTTTCTGATGCTATTTATCATATTGAACGCAACGGAAATGCCAAAATTATTTTAACCGATTTATCTATAAAACTAACCCGTTTAATCCATAAAAATTAATAGTATGACTAATGCAACTTCCATTCTTGTTTTACTTTTTTTAGCAGTGACCTTCATTCAATCTGCCTATGATAAAATTTTTGGCTGGCAAGGCAATATTGACTGGCTTAAAGGTCATTTTGCTAATACTTCATTATTAAAGAATAACGTTCCTCTTGCTTTGGGAATTATTTTAATATTGGAATTAATCACAGGTGTTTTAACGCTTGTGGGTTGTGTTGAGTTGTTTATAAACGGTGGCAAAACGTTTGGTTTTTATGGTGCCGTTTTTTCGAGCATTACGCTAATTTTTTTGTTGCTGGGACAACGCTTAGCCAAAGATTATGATGGCGCACGAACGATTGCTATTTATTTTGTGCCTTCGATTTTGGCAGTTTGGTGGTTGAGTTAATTATAAACTTGCTTTAAACATTCGTAGTTCGTCATACGAAAATTGGTCGCCCACTTTTTCTTTTAAAAGATTTAAAGAGTCTTCCTTATAATTTTTGAAAAGTTCTGAAAGTTCTTCGATTTTATCTTGAGGTAAAACATCGTTTATGGCAACGGCTTTATCCTGAATAAGTTTGGTAAAATGTCCCATAATTGTTCCCACAGTAAGTTTTCTTATCAATGCAATTTCTTCGATTGAATTTTTATCAATCCACAGTTCATAAGTGATTTGTGTAGTTGGTTTTTTAGTTTCTTTCTCGGTTTTCTTTTTCTTGGGTTTATAATAAATTAAACTCTCCTTTTCTTCGATTAAACTAAGGTTATTGTTTTTAAAATCTTCATGAATTCTACTCGTGAGTTGGCGTTTATAATTTTTAATTTCGGGTGAATTGATAGTTTCTTTGTTAATTTTTTTTGCTTCAACAATCGTTTCAATTAACTTTTTGGCTTTCATTAATCGCAAAACAGCATTCGTTTGGACTTCTTCTAAAACTTGCAATTCTTCGTAAAATTGTTTCACTTGCTTAATGCGTTGTACTTCTTCAATTTTATACAAGATTTGGTAAACCAAAGCATCTAATTTTTCGAAAAAATAACCGTATGCAGCTTGAATTCTTTCGTTGATAAACTTAAAATCAACATTTTCTTCTCGGAACAATTTGTCTAATTGTAACATGAATTTTGCCGAAGGATCGAGCAAGGCTTCACACAATTCAAACTGCTGTGTCGCCCAATCGCTATGTTTTGATTTAGCCGAAATATCACTATCTAAATAACTGTATTTATGGTTTCGCCATTCTTGTGCCAAAGCAATCCAATTAAAGGTTTCTTTAAAATAGTTATGAAGGAAATTCTTGGTTTCGGTTTGTAGTGCTTTTTGTAACACTTCAGTCGATGCTTTATTGGTTGCATAATCCATCACTTCGTCATCATTTGAAATGCCATTCAGTTGCAATGGTGACAGTAAAATCAATCCATCTAACGATCGCAATCGCGAAAGCGCCACATAGGCTTGTCCTGGAACAAAAACCTGCGATACATCTAGTGCCGCTTTATCAAAAGTTAATCCCTGACTTTTATGAACCGTTATTGCCCACGCCAATTTTATAGGATAATGTACAAAAGTTCCTAGAACTTCTTCTTCAATCTCTTTGGTCATTCCGTTTACCGAATACCGAATGTTTTGCCATTCATAGCGCTCAACTTCAATAGTTTTATTTTCTTCGGGAAAATGAACCAAAATTTCTTCGCTTGTAAGCGATTTGATAAAACCCATTTTGCCATTGAAATAGTTTTTTTCAAAAGACAAATCGTTTTTAATAAACATGATTTGTGCGCCTACTTTGAGCTCTAAAACTTCTTCCAACGGAAAAATTTTATCTGGAAAATCACCAATGATTTGGGCCTTGTAAGTGGTTACATTTCCTTCTAAATCTTTCAAAGACTGTGTGTTAATAACGTCTGCTTTGTTGTTGTGTGTGGTTAACGTGATATATCCTTTATTGGCTTTTAAATCAAAATTAGGTTGAACATATTGGTTTAAAAAAGAAATATTATCAGTTGTTATTTTGTTGTTTCTAAGGTTATTAAGCAAATCAATAAAAGTTTCGTCTGATTGTCTGAATATTTTAGATAATTCAATATATAACGGTGGATTTTGTTGTATTACGTGCGAATGGAAAAAGAATTTTCCTCTGTAATATTTCCGCAAAGTTTGCCATTCATCATCGCGAATAACGGGCGGTAATTGCAATAAATCTCCAATAAATAGCACTTGTACGCCACCAAAAGGATTTCTTTTTTTGCGAACACTTTGAAGCATAAAATCAATGGCATCCATCAAATCAGCGCGCAGCATACTCACTTCGTCTATTATGAGTAATTCCATGTTTTGAATCACTGCTTTTTTAACACCACTCATTCGAAAATGGCGACGCAAAGTGTCTTTAGAATCAAACTTTACAGTTTCCGAAAAATGGGTATCTACATTACTGTCGGGAATAAATCCGCCAAAAGGCAACTGAAACATGGAATGAATGGTAACACCGCCAGCATTTAATGCCGCGATTCCTGTTGGTGCCACCACAACTGTGTTCTTGTGTGTAGATTTTATTATCTCTTTTAGAAGAGTTGTTTTTCCAGTTCCTGCTTTTCCTGTTAGGAAAATAGAACGATTGGTTTGGTTAATGAATTGTAAAACGTAATTAGCTTGGGCTGATAAATTTTCCATGGCGTATATATTTGAAACACAAATATAAAAGATTGTTAATCAATCTCGAAATTTTAAAGTATAAAAAAACGCTATCAAATTTGATAGCGTTATAGTGACAATATTTTACTGGAAATTATTTTTTCTTTTCTTCTTTTTTGGTTTCCGTGTTTTCTTCTTTTTTACCTGCTGCTTTGTATTTATCGTTAATAATTTTCAAAACATCTTTTGTTAAATCATAACTGTCTTTGGCATACAAAACAGATTGTGCATCACCTGTACCATAAATGTAATCATAGCCCTTTTCTTTGCCATAATCTTTAATAATTTTCTTGTAGGATTTCACTAAAGAGTCCATTTCAACGCCACTTTCTTCTTGTAGCTGTCTTAACATTCCCTGTTGCGCATAATTTAATTGTTGTTCTCTTTGCTGCAACTCTGCACCTTTTTGTTGTGCCCAAGCTTGTCCAAATTTCATCGCATTATCTTTAAAACTAGCCGCTTCTGCTTTAAAACGCGCTACCTCAACTTCTAACTGATTTCCCATCACTTTAGATTTGTCTTTGTATTTGGCTTCAATATCTTTAGCTTCGGTAGATTCCTCCATTAATTTTGAAGTGTCGATATAAGCTGTTTTAAATTCTTTGGCTTCTGTAGCTTTGTTACATGAAATAACTGAAATTGCCAAGGCAAAAAGGAAAACTGATTTTTTGATCATGATGTAGTAAATTTAATTTCGGGTTCAAAAGTATTAAAATAAAATCCAATTCGCTAAAAGTTGGATTTTAATGTTTTTTAAAATTATAATTTATTCTTATTGTTTAAGGATTGTTAATATTTTTTAACTATTGTTTTTGGCTTTAAATAAAGCGTTTATGTAGCGTTTCTTTCTTTAAGCAAGCAAACATTTGTGTCTGCTTCGTTCCTTTTGTATAATCGCTTTAAAATGATTTTTAGTCGTTTTTTATAATGTAAATGTGCGAAGAATATTCTTTTGATTGTTTTCCATTGATATTTGATTGCAAGCCAACAAAAAAAGCTTTCAAATAATTCATACTTCCTGTTTTGTATTTTTCTGATAACAGACTTACATAAAAACTATCAAATTTCATTGGCAACACTTCTACCAATCTCATGTCTTTTTCTGCAAATAGCTTTTCGATTGTTGTTTTAGAAAAATGCCAAATGTGTCTCGGCACATCATAAGCTGCCCAAAATTTACCGTAATATTTTGCGTCAAAGGATTTAAAGTTTGGCACCGCAATAATTATTGTTCCTGATGGTTTTATTAATCTTTTTAACTCATTAATATACTCGTCTAAATTTGGAACATGTTCTAAAACATGCCACATGGTGATTACATCAATAGAATTGTTTTCTAACGCTGCCAAATCATCGATAAAGGAAACACCTTTATTAATGGCGATTTGCTTTGCTTTTACACTAGGTTCGATTCCTATTGTTTCCCAACCATCATTTTTTGCCGACACTAAAAAGTCTCCTGTTCCTGCACCAATGTCTAAAATTCTCCCTTTTTGCGAGTGTGCGTTAACAAGTTTTACTTTGTTTTTGAGAGCAATGCCTTTAATAAAATGATATGCTTTTTCAAACAACGAACGTTTTCCATCGGTGTGCGAAATGTAATCGTCGCTTTCATAATAGCTAGGTAATTTATCCACACTTGGTTTTGGAAATGTGATTAAAACATCATATTCAGGATTGTGATGCAATTCGAAAATTTCCTTCGAAACGGAATAATCTCTAACCTTCTGAAAAAAAATATTATTTTGAAAACTCATAAAACTCTTTGTTTATAATGCTTAACAAGGTTGGTTTCACGTGGAACAGTAAAAGTAGCCAGTCGTCAGTAAACGGTGGTCAGCTGGGAACTGTTAACTATAACATGAATACTGATTTATCTTCCCATATAAATTAATAAAACCGAAATGTCTGCTGGCGAAACACCGCTAATTCTAGACGCTTGTGAAATAGTAACAGGACGGATTTTGCTTAATTTTTGCTTCGCTTCGGTTGACATGGATTTAATCTTATTGTAATCGAAATTTTCAGGGATTTTAAAATCTTCCAAACGGATTAACTTTTCGGCATTATTTCGTTCTTTTTCGATATAACCCGAATATTTTACTTGTATTTCGGCCTGTTCAATTATTTCCTTATCTAAATCATGATCTTGAATATACTGCTGTACTTTTTCGAATTTTAAGATATCGTCTAGTTCAATCTGCGGACGAGAGAATACTTTAAACATTTTGTCCGATTGAACCATTGGAGCACTTTCTTTATCGACTAAAATTGGATTTGCTTCATCTGTGCTAACACTTGTATCCTTAAAGAAGTTGACCATTTTTTCACTTTCATTGAACTTGTGTTCCATTCGCTTTAAACGCTTTTCTGAAGCTAATCCAATTTTGTATGACTTAGGCGTTAATCTAAAATCCGCGTTGTCTTGACGTAAAAGTGTTCTATATTCTGCACGCGACGTAAACATTCTATATGGTTCTTCAGTGCCTTTTGTGATTAAATCGTCTATCAGCACACCTATATAAGCCTCATCGCGACGCAAAATC
Organism: Flavobacterium aureirubrum; assembly: GCF_038739835.1. Lineage (NCBI taxonomy): Bacteria > Pseudomonadati > Bacteroidota > Flavobacteriia > Flavobacteriales > Flavobacteriaceae > Flavobacterium > Flavobacterium aureirubrum. The sequence goes on along the minus strand of NZ_JBCGDO010000002.1, from coordinate 122,370 downwards.
ATTGGCTCTTGCTCTTTCACTTTCAATGCTGCATTAATTCCCGCCATCATTCCTTGTGAGGCTGCTTCTTCATAACCTGTTGTTCCGTTGATTTGTCCTGCAAAATATAAACCTTCCACTAATTTCGTTTCCAAGGTGTGTTTTAACTGTGTTGGAGGAAAATAATCATATTCAATTGCGTATCCAGGACGGAAAAATTTCACTTTTTCAAAACCTTCCACAGAACGTAGCGCTTTAAACTGAATATCTTCTGGCAAAGAAGTGGAAAATCCGTTGACATAAACCTCAACAGTATTCCAACCCTCGGGTTCAACAAAAAGTTGGTGACGTTCTTTATCTGCAAATCGATTAATTTTATCTTCAATTGACGGACAATAACGCGGACCAATACTTTTAATTCGACCATTGAACATTGGAGAACGATCAAAACCTTCCCGAAGAATATCGTGCACTTCTGGAGAAGTATACGTCATATGACACAATTTTTGATGAGATAAAGGTTTGGTTTCATCTGAATACGAAAATTTATCTGGGAAAACATCTCCCGGTTCTTCTCGCATTTTGGAATAATCCAAAGAACGACCATCTACTCGTGGCGGCGTTCCGGTTTTCATTCTTCCAGCTTCAAAACCAACTTTTACTAAATCATCTGTTATTCCATAAGCGGCACTTTCGCCTGCTCTCCCACCGCCAAACTGTTTGTCACCAATATGAATTAAACCATTAAGAAAAGTGCCATTGGTAAGCACCACCGTCTTCGCTTTGATTTCAATTCCTAGCGATGTTACAATACCTTCAATCTTGTTGTTTTTAATTAAAAGTCCTTTTGCCATTTCTTGATAAAAGTCAAGATTTGTGGTTCTCTCTAACATCAGGCGCCATTCTTCTGAAAAACGCATTCTATCACTTTGCACCCTTGGAGACCACATGGCCGGACCTTTTGACTTATTAAGCATTTTGAATTGCACCGCTGTTTTGTCAGAAATAATTCCTGAATAACCACCAAGCGCATCTATTTCTCGCACAATTTGTCCTTTAGCAATTCCTCCCATCGCAGGATTGCAGGACATCTGCGCAATATTCTGTAAACTCATTGTAACTAATAGCGTCGAACAACCCATGTTGGCCGATGCCGCAGCTGCTTCACAGCCCGCATGACCGGCTCCAACTACAATCACATCATATTTATCTAAAAACATATTAAATTTGTTTCACGTGGAACATTGCCATTTTCTCTTCCTCTTTCTGACGCATAACCAACTCGTCTTCCCTAGATTTATCTTTATAGCCACAATAGTGTAGCACTCCATGAACCATTACTCTTCTCAGTTCCTCTTCAAAACCGACCTTAAAATCCGAAGCGTTTTCAGCTACTCTTTCAACAGAAATAAAAATATCTCCATGTAACTCTTTTCCTATAGAATAATCAAAGCTTATAATATCTGTAAGCGTATCGTGCTCTAGGTACTGTTGGTTAATCTGTACTAAATAATCATCATCGCAAAATATATAATTGATCTCTCCTTCTTTCCTGCTTTCAGAAATGATCACTTTAGTAAGCCAATCAAAATAATCACACTCGTTAGCAATAGAGAACTCGGTTTCGTAATTAAAACTAATCATTGGACTTGAAATATTCTTGCACTTTTTGGTTAAAACTCGGGCGCAAAGGTAAGCTTTGTCTATTTAAGATCTCAATACTTTTTAAATATTGCTGCAACCTCGTTGGTAACGTATCTGCTTGGTTATTATAATCTTTCTTATTAGTTTCCGATTGACGTTTTTTATCTTCGCCTTGCTGTTGCACTGCTTTCTCTAATTTCAATAATTCATATCTCACATTCAAAATCTTTTGCAACACCTCATTATTAAAACCTTTATTCAGCAATTGCTTTTCAATTTGCTTCATTTGATCTACAGTATTTTGACCACTACCACCAATTCCTTGCTTCTTTAGCTCTTTTTCTAAAGCTTCTCTTAGTTGCTGCTGCTCTTTATAAATTTCCATAATGGCTTTTGCATCACCTTCGCCGTCTTCACCGCTTTCACCGTCCTTATTGCCCTGAGCATTTCCGCTTCCACCACCTTGACCACCTTTACCATTCTTGCCGCTTTTTCCACCACCATCTTTTCCATCCTTTCCTTCTTTCTTTCCTTCTGTTCCGCCTTCCGAATCGCCGTCTTTACCTTCGCTTCCTTCACCAGGTTTATCTCCTTTTTTCATTCCCTTTTTTACCTTCTCGCCTAAACCTTCCTGCTTTTTTATAATATCTGGAAGTTGCATTCCTGCACCTTCACCTTTTCCGGGTTTTGGCTTTCCTTGTCCTGCACCCGACATTTGCATTTGCATACCGTTCATAATGTCGCTGAGCATATCGGCTAATTTATTAGAAGCTGAAATCGCGTACTGTTGATTTGAGTTTCCTCTCGGAATATTAGCTTCAGCTAGATTCTCTAGCGCTTTATCTACATTGTATTGCACATTACCAATTTCTTTGGTAATGTCTTCTGCAATTTTTGGATTTCGCAATGATAAAGCAAACAGACTATCATCAACATGCTTGAACTGTTGCTTTAAATTTTGCTGAATTTTTAAATTTTTATTAAAAGAAGGCGCACCACGACTTAGGCTTTTAAACTGTTTCATCACATCTTCTTGAGAAAAAGAATACGCCAAAAGATTGTCTAATATTTGACGAAGCATCGCAACATCTTCATCCATTTGTTCCATTTCGCTCGAAGCCATTTGCTCTTGCATTTGCTGACTCATTTGCTTCATTTTTTTGGCTGCGCTCTTTTGTTTTGGCTTAGCTTTATCCTTTTGTTGTTTTTGCAACTGATCTTTAGCGTTGTTTAAATCTTCGTCAATACTTTTTTCTTTCTCCTCTGTTTTAGGTAAATCAATCGGCGCTTTTAATTCCTTGTTTTCTTTATCTAATTCCTTCAACTCTTCCTGTACTTTGTTAAAAGCATCGTTAATTTCTTCCTGCTTTTCGGCATTATTTCCTTCCGTTTTATCAGCTAATTTATCTTGCTTTTCTGCTAACTTATCGAGCTTATCGGCTATTTGTTCTGCTTTTTTCTCAACGTAATATTTCTTCGTTAACTCCACTAATTGTTCCAAACTTTTGGTCTGATTTTTAGCGTTTTGTTTGAACTTTTCCATTTTTTCAAAAAACTCTTCTTTACTGATTTTCTCGTTGAGCTTTTTGAGCTCATCCAAAAGTTTCTGGTTTTTTTCCAGTTCCTTTTGCGACTTCTCTAGTCTTTCTTGCAACGCTTCCTTCTTCTCGTCCTTCTTTTCTGTTTGGAACTTATCCAGATTTTCCTTCATCTTTTCTGAAAACTCTTTCGTTAAAGCATCTTGCTGCTTTTGCCGTTCTAGAAAATTATCAATCTTTTGCTGTTCTTTATATTCCAAACTCTCTTTTTCTTTGCCCATTTTTTGCAATTTATCCATTTCGGATAACTGCTTGTCTTGTGCTTTCAGTGATTTAGCTAACGAATTAATATTTTCATTTTGTTGCTGGAGTATTTGGTCTTCCTTTTCTTCTTGGGTTTCAATTCTATTGCTAAAAACCGAAGATTTGCTACTTTTAAAATTATGGATAGCATCATTATCAAAGATCTCGAAATAGTACTCGTAGGAAACGCCTTCTTCTACAGGAAGGTTGCTAGGAAACGAAAACACAAACTGGTCGTAAATATCCTTTTTAACCGCGATAGTTGCTTTTTTAGCAGTATTTGGCGTGTCTTTCGGATAATAAACGATTTGCAGTTTTGACAAACCATAGTCGTCCGCCACTTGCCCGAGCACAAAATTCTTATTCACTTTTAAACTATCAGGTGCATTGTTGACGGTGATTGTTGGAAATTGATCCTTTATCACCGAAATTTGATAATTTAACTTTTCATAATTCTGAATTTTATCGTTTGATGTTAAAATATGATAATCAATATTTTGAAGAATACTTTTGCTCAATAAAAAAACATTATCTTTTTTGGCGAAAGCAAAATGATTGTTCTCATTCACCCATTCCACTTTTTGTGTCGCCAAGGTATTCATGCGCCAAGTTACTTTCGTTCCTTCGGGAATGATAGCATTTCCTGTTCCTTTTATTATTTCGGCTTTTTTATTTAAATAACCCGGAAAATTTAACACCATTTCAAAATCGGCGATAGAAGGAACTGTAACCACTTTCAATTCATAATCACGCGAAGAAACGTCATTGGCTTCGACATGAAACTGTAAATCTTCACTAGGTTTTGGGATAATAAATTCAAATTCTCCAGCCTTGTTGCTTTCCATAAAATAACTTTCATTGCCAATAAAAATCATCGCGTTTTCTGGAACAACGTTACCAATAGTTTTCACCTTTAGCAGAAAATCTTTGTTTTGTTCGGTTTGCAACACTTTGTTTACAACCACAAATTCAAATGGCGCTGGAGGCAAAAATTGTTGTTTAAAATTGACTACTCGATTGAAACTTTGAGATAAAATTTCGGTTTTTCCTGTGAGTAAAAAGAAGAAAAAAAACAAAAGAGGAATAATAGCGAGTGGTAAATATTTTTTATTTTTATTTAAATTAATAGCGTTTCCAAAAGGAATGGGTTGTAATGTATTTGCTTTCTGTTCAATTGAAGCCAATAATAACTCTGATTTGTTTTGGTCTTTTGAAAGCTGTAAAAAATTAGTCAGCTTATCGCCTACTTCGTTAAAATGGTTTCCAATAATTGCAGAAGCTTGGTTGTAGTCAATTCCTTTTTGAAGTTTAAATAGCTTAAATATTGGAAACAAAATAAACCGAAACAACAAAAAGAGTTCAACAACAACGAATAGTATAAAAAGTATTGTTCTTCCTGCTGGTTTAAGCCATAAAAAATATTCGACAAAAAGAGTAAAAATGAAATACAATAACCCTATTCCAACGAAAAAAATTGTGCCACGCAACAATTCGTTGGTATAGAATTTTCTAATAAAATCTTCTAATTTTTGATAAATAATATTTGAATTCTCCAATTTTACTACGTTCTTTTTAAAACTGATAAATGTACAATTTAAATTAAACATAGAAGCGTTAAAAAAATGTCAAAGAAAAAGCTTGTAAATTGAAATTTTCTTTTCTAATTTTAAACTCAAAACCAACTGAAAATGAAATATTTATTGGCTTACTCAATTCCATTATTTGCCTTTTTAGGAATTTATTATGGAAATTTTTGGAGTTTTGGTGGTGTTGCATTTGCCTTTGGAGTTGTTCCGTTATTAGAACTTTTTTTGCCAACCGATGAAAAAAACTATACTGATAAAGATATTGCTAATCGACTAAAAAACCGTTTTTTCGACCTGCTTTTGTACATCAATGTTTTCATTGTTTACGGAATGCTTTTTTTTGTTTTGCATAAAGTTGCAACACAGCCTATTTCACTTCCTGAAATCATTGGCACCATTTTAAGTTTAGGAGTTGTTTTAGGTTCAAACGGAATTAATGTAGCACACGAATTAGGACATCGAGAAAAGTTGTTCGAGAGAATTCTTGGAAAATTACTTTTAATTCCCTCACATTATACTCATTTTTTTATTGAGCACAATCATGGTCATCATTTGCATGTTTCTACTCCAGAAGATCCATCTACGGCAAAATACAATCAGAGTCTATATGCTTTTTGGATACAAACCGTTTTTGGAACCTATATTAAAGCTTGGCAAATACAAAAAAAACTGAACCAAGTAGAAAATCGCTCGTTATTTTCTCTTAAAAATGACATGTTTTGGTTTACGATAATTCAAATAAGTTACTTAACGTTGATTTATTTATTGTTTGGAAAAACTGGTTTAATCGTAGCGCTGTTTTCTGGAATTGTTGGTTTTTTATTATTAGAAACTATCAACTACATTGAACATTATGGTTTGAAAAGAAACCAACTTCCATCAGGCAGATACGAACGTGTAACCGAAAAACATTCGTGGAACTCCAATCATGTTTTAGGTAGAATTATGTTGTATGAATTAACGCGACACAGCGATCATCATTTCAAATCGCAAAAGAAATATCAAATATTAGAATATCATGATGTTTCTCCTCAAATGCCTTTTGGCTATCCAACCTCTATGGTTTTGTCTTTTTTTCCACCGCTCTGGTTTGCTGTGATGAATAAAAGAATTCCTTTGGAAATGACGTCTTAATTGTATCTTTGTAGCGCATATTTTAAATTAATTCATAATACAATAACAAATGATTAGGGCAAATTTTTTTATTTTACTTTTTTTTGCATCTTCATTATTTGCTCAGAATAATACTGAAAAACTTATTCACCTTTCCGAAATAAAACTTTGTGAACTCACTTTATCAGATTTAAAAAAGAAAGATGAAAATCTAAAAGAAGTTGAAGTTATTGAAATGGATTTATGTTCTGATGGTTTTGTTCAAGATGGTAGATTTGAGAATAGAAAAGGATATGTTTCCTCGTTTTATCCTAATGTAATCTTTCAAAAAGACTCTTATGGAGACTACATTAGCAAAATAAGATTAACTAAAGAGTTTAAAGGATATCTTCCTGACGAAACATATATTAATCTCAATGAATTAACGGCTAAAATTGTAATTGAAAAATATTCAAAATTAGATACATGGAGTTCTAGAGGATGCTCAGAATATTGGAGTTTAAATGACGACAAAATTTATTTTTATGTTGCTATTGATAAAAGTAAAGAGCCAAGATATCCGATTGATAAAGCTTATTATATTACAAAAAAAATTGAAGGTGTAGATATTGTTTCTAACTGTTACAATTATTATAAAGAGAAACAAGATTCCCCTTTATATGTTATTGACGGAATAGAAGTGAATAAAGCGGAAGTAGAAAAATACAATCCTGAAGATATTGAAACTGTTACGGTTTTGAAAGAAAGCGCCGTTGAGAAATATGGCGAAAAAGGGAAAAATGGAGTTATAATAATTGTTACAAAAGCAAGTATTAATAAAAAATAACTCTTTATATATATCATACAATAACCTCAAAAAAATTACTTTATAAAAATGTCAAAACCTGTTAGAGTTCGTTTTGCTCCAAGTCCAACTGGACCATTGCATATTGGTGGCGTTAGAACCGCTTTATTCAATTATTTATTTGCAAAAAAACACAACGGTACTTTCTATCTGAGAATTGAAGATACCGATCAAAATCGTTTTGTTCCTGGTGCGGAAGAATATATCATGGAAGCATTAGAATGGCTTGGAATTGCTCCAAGTGAAACTATTGGAAAAAACGAAAAATTTGGACCTTATCGTCAAAGCGAAAGAAAAGATTTGTACAAACAATATGCTGATCAATTAATTGCTTCGGGCAATGCATACTATGCATTTGACACAGCGGAAAGCCTAGATTTTCATAGAAAACAACACGAAGAACAAGGGAAAACATTTATTTACAACTGGCATAACCGTGAAAAATTAGATACTTCATTGGTAATTTCAAAGGAAGAAACCGAAAAAAGAATTGCTAATGGCGATGCTTATGTCATCCGATTTAAAACGCCTGTCAATGAAATTTTAGAATTAAAAGACATCATTCGTGGTGATATAAAATTTGACACCAATTTGCTAGATGATAAAGTTTTGTTTAAATCTGACGGAATGCCAACCTATCATTTAGCCAATATTGTTGACGATCATTTAATGGAAACGTCGCATGTAATTCGTGGGGAAGAATGGTTGCCAAGTTTACCATTACATTATTTATTGTACAGAAGTTTTGGTTGGGAAGCGCCAGAATTTGCTCATTTACCATTGATTTTAAAACCTATTGGCAACGGAAAATTGTCGAAGCGTGATGGTGACAAAATGGGATTTCCTGTTTTTCCGTTAGAATGGAGAGATGCTTCTAGCATGACAATTTCGGATGGTTACAGAGAAAAAGGCTTTTTCCCGGAAGCTGTAGTTAACTTTTTAGCACTATTAGGATGGAATGATGGAACTGATCAAGAGCTTTTTTCATTGGAAGAATTAGCTGCAAAATTTGATTTAAACAGAGTTCATAAAGCGGGAGCAAAATTTGATCCAGAAAAAAACAAATGGTTTAATCATCAGTATTTACAAAAGCAAAGTAATGAGAGTTTGGTAAACGCTTTTAAAAAAGAATTAGAAAAAAATAGCACTTCGACTGCGCTCAGTGTGACAGACGAAAAGTTGATAAAAATTGTTTCCTTGATAAAAGAACGCGCCAATTTTGTTTCTGAGTTTTGGGATTTGGCTGATTATTTCTTTGTAGCACCAACATCGTATGACGAAAAAGCAGCAAAAAATTGGAAAGAGGAAACGCCAGGATTAATGCAACAATTAATTTCTGTACTTACAACTATTGAAGATTTTACTTCTGTAAACATTGAAACCATTATCAAAGACTGGATGACGCAAAATGAAATTGGAATGGGAAAAGTAATGCAGCCGTTTCGATTGAGTTTGGTTGGTGCTTTAAAAGGACCACATCTTTTTGATATTGTGGAATTGATTGGAAAAGAAGAAACCGTTAAGCGATTGGAAAAGGCAATTGCTTCGTTACAAAAGTAAAAAAGCCTTGAATTTCGGGGCTTTTTTTATAAGTTAAAAATAATTTGCCCGTTGATTGTACCAAGGTTTCCTTTAAACTGGTCACCATTATTTAAAACTCGCAACGCTTCATCGCTGTTGAGCTTGTTTAAAATATTTGTAAATCCATATTCGTAAAAAATAAGTGCGCGCACTGTTCTACTTCCTGCAGAAACACCTAGATAAAAATTTCCGCTAACAGGTGAAATATCTACTATTTGGTCTGCTCGTAATGTAGTTCCTTCTAAAATTTTATTTTCATCAGATGCGCTAATTTGTAACTTTCCGTTTATTTGAAGCACAGGTCCAAAATCTATAGAAACATGGTCTTCCACAACATTATAACTAAACAATAATCGCACTTGAACGCCTTGAAGGTTGTATTTTATTTTTTGGTCAAAAGTAGATTCCAACGAAAAATTATTAGAAAAAAACTGCATGCCATAAATCATACTCCAATTGTTGTAATAGTTGCCGCGAACGGAAAGTCCGCCAGCAAAACCCATTTCGGGGGAAGCATTGAAATTATCTGTAAACAAAGTAGTTTGTGAAATTCCAACAGAAATACCAATTCTATTTCCATCTCTATTCCCATATTGAGAATATACTAACGACGAAATTAAAACCAAAAGAAGCGTAAGTAATTTGTTCATGAAATGCTTTTCTAAAATTTGTAACAAACATACATATATTTCGTATAAACAATGTACTAACAATTTAATTTAAAAATGATGGATGTTTTTTTGATTGTGTTTTCGGTCTTAGCCCTATTTGTTTTGTTCTCGTCCTTCTTTACCGTGAAGCAGCAAACCGCTGTGGTTATTGAACGTTTTGGAAAATTTATCAGTATTCGAAACTCAGGTTTACAACTTAAAATTCCTATTATCGATAGAATTGCAGGAAGAGTAAATCTAAGAATTCAACAACTTGATGTGTTAATTGAAACCAAAACTAAAGATAACGTGTTTATCAAAATGAAAGTTTCGGTTCAATTTAAAGTAATTCAAGACAAGGTTTATGAAGCTTTTTATAAATTAGAATATCCACATGATCAAATCACAGCTTACGTTTTTGACGTAGTTCGTGCTGAAGTTCCAAAGTTAATTTTGGACGATGTTTTCGTTAGAAAAGATGATATTGCTATTGCTGTGAAAAGAGAGCTGAACGAAGCCATGACTACTTATGGCTATGACATTATCAATACATTGGTAACAGATATTGATCCAGATATTCAAGTTAAAAACGCTATGAATAGAATTAACGCTGCTGACAGAGAAAAAACAGCTGCTGAGTTCGAGTCTGAAGCACAACGAATTAGAATTGTAGCCAAAGCAAAAGCCGAAGCCGAAAGCAAAAAACTACAAGGTCAAGGTATTGCAGATCAGAGACGTGAAATTGCTCGCGGTTTAGTAGAAAGTGTGGAAGTGTTGAATTCAGTTGGTATTAATTCGCAAGAAGCATCGGCGTTGATTGTAGTTACACAACATTATGACACGTTGCAAGCTATTGGTGCTGATACAAACTCTAACTTGATTTTGTTGCCAAATTCACCACAAGCCGGAAGTGATATGTTAAATAATATGGTTGCCAGTTTTACTGCAAGTAACCAAATTGGTGAAACAATGAAAACACAACCTAAACGTGTTAAAACGAAAAATGATACTACTTCAACCGACTATAATCCTTCGGATACTTCAAATCCTGAGAGCGAAGTTTAAAATCGTAACAATATGAAAAAAAAGAGGCTTAATCGCCTCTTTTTCTATTTAAGTACCAATTGATAAGAATTGGGATTGCTGTTTTTAAAATGGTTCCATAAATTCCTGAACTAAAATTAGAAACTACTTCTAAAATTTTATTGATTTTCTTAAAAGGAAGAATACTTTCCTTTGTTTTGTCGATTGATAATAAAATCTTTTGGTAGTGAATTTCTCTCTCTACTTTGAGGATTTGTAACTCGAGCTCAATTTCTGCGTAGGATGAATATTTTTTCTTTTCCATGATTAGTCGTTAAAAAATATTTCTGAGAATTTTTCTAAAATTGGTCCTTCTACTATTTTGTCTTTCACTAAAAATAACAGTAGAGCCAAAACCATATAAATTCCTGCCACACATAAAAATCCTAATGGATAACTGTTGAAGATATCGCCCAATAAAAACGCTCCGGAAATGGAAATAAAAAGTAAAACTATCGTCAAACAAAATGCAATCAAGAAGAACTTAACCATCAATGTGGTTGATTTCATAGCTACTTTAAAACCCCAAAGTTTATAGTAAGCCAAACTGGTTTCTATATACGCTTTTGTGTTTTCTTGCACAGAATCGACGTTTTCTTTTAATTCTTCAAATGCCATTACTTATGAAGTTTAGCGTTTTGTTTTTTTAGCTCCGCTAATTTTTCTTCTAAAAAAACGATAGCTTCTTCGGTTTTATAGCTTGTATCAGAAAGTAAAGTGTCAATAGAGTCTTTTAATTCCTCTTTAGTACTTGTAAACTTTTGCTTCGCATCTGTCTCTAAAGTATTCCACTTGTTTTTTGCTTGATCTTTTAAATCATCAAAACCGTCTTTAATTTTTTCTCTGGTTTTTGAACCTTTATCGGGAGCGAATAAAATTCCTAAGCCAGCGCCAATTGCTGCTCCTGCAAGAAGTGCTAAAATGCTATTACTATTTAAATTTGACATGATTTCTAAAATTTAATAGTTTAAAGTTACGAAAAATATAGATTTATTGTTCAAAAACCATTAACTTATTTCAAAGCAATTTTAAAGACGATCGTTGGGTTGAATATAAACTGCTTCAAAATATTTAAAAAGAGGAATAAAAGCGATTTATGAAGGCCGTTTTTAATAGTTTTATTGAATTGTTTTTAGACACACTATAATTATTTCCAATAATAGAAAAAGCCACTAAAATGTGGCTTTATATTTAAAATATCTATTCTTTAAGACTTATTCTTTGCTTTCCACTTTTGCCCAAGTATCGCGCAAACCAACCGTTTTATTAAAAACTAATTTTTCTGCTGACGAATCTTTATCAACACAAAAATATCCTAAACGCTGAAATTGAAACTGGTCAAGATTTTTTGCCGATTGCAAACTTGGTTCAACATAACCTGTAATTACTTCCAGTGAATTGGGATTGATGAATTCTTTAAAGTCGATTTCTTTATTTCCGTCTGGACTTTCATGAGAAAATAATCGGTCATAAATACGAACTTCGGCAGGAATAGCATGCGCAGTAGAAACCCAATGAATGGTTCCTTTTACTTTTCGTTGACTGGCTTCGGTTCCGCTTCCGCTGCGAGATTCGATGTCGTAGGTACAATGAATTTCGGTAATAATTCCGTTTTTATCTTTGATAACACTTTCACCTTTAATGATGTACGCATTTTTTAAACGCACTTCTGTTCCTAACGTTAAACGGAAAAATTTCTTGTTTGCTTCTTCCTGAAAATCTTCTCTTTCGATATATAATTCTCTTGAAAAAGGCACTTTTCTAAATCCTAAACTTTCATCTTCTTGACTGTTTTCTGCATCGAGAATTTCTTCTTTTCCTTCGGGATAATTAGTAATAACCAACTTCACTGGGTTTAAAACTGCCATCACTCTTGGTGCTGTTTTGTTTAAAACTTCACGAACACAAAATTCTAAAAGCGATACATCAATCAGATTTGTCCTTTTCGCTATTCCAATAGTATTTGCAAAATTCCTGATGGCCATTGGCGGATAACCACGACGTCGCATCCCAGAGATTGTACTCATTCTTGGATCATCCCAACCAGTAACATGCTTTTCTTCAACTAATTGCAATAATTTTCGTTTGGAAACTACAGTATGCGACAAATTTCTTCGAGCAAATTCTCTTTGCTTTGGACGAATTTTTGTATTATCATAAATTTGATCTAGGAACCAATCATACAATTCTCTATGAGGTAAAAATTCTAGTGTACAAAACGAATGCGAAATTTGCTCTAAATAATCACTTTCGCCATGTGCCCAATCATACATTGGATAAATACACCAGTCATTTCCCGTTCTGTGATGATGAGAATGTAAAATGCGATACATAATTGGGTCGCGCATCAACATATTGTTGTGAGACATATCAATTTTAGCACGAAGAATATGCGTTCCATTTGGAAATTCGCCATTTTTCATCCGTTCAAAAAGGTCTAAATTTTCTTCAACTGAACGATTTCTATAAGGTGAGTTGGTTCCAACTTGTGTAGGTGTTCCTTTTTGTTTAGCCATTTCTTCAGATGATTGGCTGTCAACATAGGCTTTTCCTTTTTTGATAAATTCAACTGCCCAATCATATAATTGCTGGAAATAATCGGAAGCATAACATTCATTATCCCATTGAAAACCAAGCCATTCAATATCTCTTTTGATAGCATCAACATATTCCTGTTCTTCCTTAGCAGGATTGGTATCGTCAAAACGTAAATTAACTGGTGCTTGATAATCAATTCCTAAACCAAAATTTAAACAAATAGCACTTGCATGACCAACATGAAGATATCCATTTGGTTCGGGTGGAAAACGAAAACGAAGTTTATCTTTCGACAAACCGTTTTTTAAATCTTCCTCTATAATTTGTTCGATGAAATTGAGCGACTTCTCTTCTGTAGACATGGTAATTTTCTATCTTTCTGCAAAGATAGAAAATGTTTAAAGTTTAAAGTTTAAAGTTGTTTAAAAAAGCCCGAAAACGTCTTAACTTTGAACTTGAAACTAAAATAACTTGAAACTAAAATCAATATGGGAACAATTAAACTACAAAATATTAGAACCTATTCATTTCATGGCTGTTTAGTTGAAGAGTCAAAAATTGGGTCAGACTATCGAGTTGACTTAGAAATAAAAACCGATTTACGAAAATCTATGGCTTCAGATGAACTTGTAGATACTGTAGATTATGTTTTGCTCAATAAGATAGTAGTGGAAGAAATGGCTATTCGTTCAAAGTTATTGGAACACGTTGGTCACAGAATTGTAAGTAGGATATTTAAGGAAATAGCATCTGTGTCTAGAATTGTTTTGGCTGTTTCTAAACTTAATCCACCTATTGGCGGCGATGTTGAAGCTGTAACTATTGAATTGGAAGAATATAGGAATTAAGTACGGTTTACGAAGTTGGAATTACGAAGTGGTTATAAAACTTTTTAAACTTTAAACTTTAAACTTTAAACTTTTTATTATATTTGCCGTCCATCTGGCATCGTGGCCGAGTGGCTAGGCACCGGTCTGCAAAACCGTATACTCCGGTTCGAATCCGGACGATGCCTCTTAATTAAGCTCTCTTTTAGAGGGCTTTTTTTATGGAGCAAATTTTTAGAAAAAATTAATTAAATATAATGCAAAACCGACTATTCTGGTTCTCCCGAAGCGTCGGGACGGACGATGCCACAAAAACTTTCAAGGAAACTTGGAGGTTTTTTTTTATAGAAAATTTTTAGAAAAATTACTTTTCACTTTCCAACTTTTCAATTGCAGAATTTACAATTTTTTGTTCTTTAGGAAACCAAGCTTGAGATAGTAATACAATACCGCATATAATCAAAATTATGCTGATAATTTTTTTTACTACTAGAATGTTTTTTGGATTTAATTTTTTTCGTAACTGTTTGGCTGCTAAAATTTTAAATATGTCTGTAAGAAAATAAGTAACTATTAAAGTGCCGAAAAAAGTCAACATCCTTGACGTTTTTAATTCAAGCTGTGGACCAACAGTTATTAAAATTGCTAACCAAAAACCAAGTACTCCAATATTGATAAAATTTAGAAAAAAACCCTTGATGAATAAAGAAATATAATTGGTTTTTTCTAAAACTTTGGGGTCAATTTCATCTATACTTTTTTTAGACTCCTTTTTATTTTGTATGAAGGAAATAATGCCATAAGTGAGCATTACAAATCCGCCAAAAATATATAATGCTGGATCGTTTTTTATACTTTGAATCAGTCGATAGCTACTAAAAAAAGCAATCGCAATAAAAACAATATCGGCTAAAACAACACCTAAATCAAAAATAATCGCAGCTCTAAATCCTTTAACTACACTAGTTTCTAATAACACAAAAAAAACAGGTCCTATCATGAAACTTAGAAAAAATCCAAGTGGAATTGCTGATAAAATATCGTTAATCATTATTTTTTACAAATTTGTATCGCAAGTTAAAATTTAAAAATTAAAATTTGAAATAATTTCTATTTAGCTAATTCAATCGTTCCTCCAGCAATTGTTTTCTGGTTCACTTGTTTTGGCTTTCCATAGATGGTAATTTCGCCACCTGCTCGAACTTTTGCATCAACAAAATCGGTTGCAAAAATAGCGGCTTCACCACCAGCGTTTAATGAAATTACAGTTTGCTTTGTTTTTAATTTTTCAGCTTCATACATACCGCCAGAATTCACTATAATATCTTGATTTTCTGCCATTCCTTCTAGTTCAATTTTTGAACCATTGGCAACTCTAGCGCTTAATTTTTGAACATCGAGTTTCAGTTTCACTTCTGAACCTTCTTTTACTTTTATGTCAAAGGCTATAGTTTTAATGATATCGCCACAGGCAATTCTTGAACCTTCATTGGCTTCAACTGCTTCTAAATTATTGAAATAAACAGTAACTGATATGTTATCTCCTTTGAGCAATTTAGTTAACGGCATTCTAATTTTTAATTCACCGTTTTTATTTACTAATTCTACTTCATTTGCCTCTTTTCCATCAATTAAAATTTTATTTTCGTTGCTTTTAACTAAAAAAACATCAATTTGGTCAAAAGAAGTAACCTTATTAAAATCACCAACCTCTTTTTTTACTTGTCCAAATGCTATGGAACTGAATACTAATAAACTATAAACAAATTTTTTCATGAGTTTTAAATTTTATAAAGCACTTCGACTGCGCTCAATGTGACAAAAATATACCTATTCATTTCTTCTAATAAAGTGAAAATCCAATTGTTTTTTAACCAAATCTGCAGTTTTTACTTTTACATAAACTTCATCTCCAAGTTGTAGTAAACCTTTTGAAACTTGTCCAACTAATGCGTATTGCTTTTCATCAAATACATAATAATCTTCTTTTATTTCACGAATGCGAACCATTCCTTCGCATTTATTTTCGATGATTTCTACATAAATTCCCCATTCGGTTACACCTGAAATTACACCTAAAAATTCCTGATCTTTGTGATCTTGCATGTATTTTACTTGCATGTATTTTACAGAATCTCGTTCGGCTTGAGCAGCTAAACCTTCCATATTACTGGAATGTTCACATTTTTCTTCAAAGATTTCAGCATCAGCAGATTTTCCTCCATCTAAATAAAACTGCAATAATCGATGCACCATTACATCAGGATATCTTCGAATTGGCGATGTAAAATGACTATAATAATCAAAAGCTAATCCGTAATGACCAATATTTTCAGTTGAATATTTTGCTTTACTCATACTTCGAATGGTTAATGTATCGACTAAATTTTGTTCTTTTTTACCATTCACTTCATTCAATAAATTGTTCAACGATTTTGAAATATCTTGTTTGGATTTCATATTGATGGAATAACCAAATTTCGAAATAACTGTTTGCAAGTTTATCAATTTATCTTCATTTGGTTCATCGTGAATTCTATACACAAAAGTTTTCTTTTGTTTTCCAATGAATTCGGCCACTTTTCGATTGGCTAAAAGCATAAATTCTTCAATTAAATGATTAGCATCTTTCGAAACTTTGAAGAAGACACCAACAGGTTCAGCTGCTTCATTTAAATTGAATTTTACTTCTACTTTGTCAAACGAAATTGCTCCAGCTGCCATTCTTTTTCTACGCAAAATAACAGCTAAATCTTGCATTTGAAGTGTAGCTGCAACAATATCGGATGAAACTTTATATTCTTTTCCTGTTAACGAAATTTCGGCTGGAATAACATCAGATTTAGTCTCAATAATTTGCTGTGCTTCTTCATAAGTAAAACGTTGATCAGAAAAAATAATAGTTCGTCCAAACCATTGATTAACCACTTCAGCTTTTGGTGTTAATTCAAAAATAGCCGAAAACGTATACTTTTCTTCGTGTGGTCGAAGCGAACAAGCATAATTTGATAAAACTTCGGGTAACATTGGAACAACTCTATCTACTAAATACACCGAAGTTGCTCTGTTATAAGCTTCATCATCTAAAATAGTTCCTTCTTTTAAATAGTGGGAAACATCAGCAATATGAACTCCAATTTCATAGTTTCCGTTTTCTAGAACTTGAAACGATAGTGCGTCGTCAAAATCTTTAGCATCTTTAGGATCTATAGTAAACGTGAGTACTTTCCGCATGTCTCTTCGTTTATGGATTTCGTCTTGAGTTATCGAAGTATCGAGTTTATTAGCGTAAGTTTCTACTTCTATTGGAAAATCATAAGGCAAACCATATTCAGCAAGAATGGCGTGAATTTCGGTATTGTGTTCGCCAGGTTTTCCTAAAACTTTAATTACCGAACCAAAAGGTGAATCGGCTTTTACTGGCCAATCTTCTAATTTTACTAATACTACATCACCATGCTCAGCATCGGCTAATTTATTTTTTGGAATAAAAATGTCGGTGTACATTTTGGCATTGGCTGTAGTTACAAATCCAAAATTCTTTTGAATATCAATCACTCCAACAAATTCTGTTTTATGTCTTTCAAGAATTTCTATAACTTCTGCTTCTGGTTTTCTAGAACTTCTCCGATTGTAAACATAAGCTTTAACTTTATCTTTATCTAAAGCATGATTTAAATTAATAAAAGGAATATAAACATCGTCTTCTAAATCTTCACAAACAAAATAACCCGATTTTCTAGAAGTCATATCAACATAACCTTCATAATATTGCTGACTGGAAGCTTTTACCAAATATTTTCCTGGTTCTGACTCAATAATTAGTTTTTGAGCAGCAAGAATTTTTAAATCTTTTATAATTTCGTTTCTACTCTTTGTATCATCCAATTCAAGAATAGCAGCTATTTGTTTGTAATTAAAAGGTTTATTAGCGTTTTTAGATAATATTTTAAATATTTTTTCAGAAAAGGTTTTTTCGTTTTTTCCGAACTTCTTTGGTTTTCTACTCATTTTACGTTTCAATTAATGCTGAAAATTACAAAATAGTAATTAGTTAACAGTAATTAGTGAATAGTTTTATTTAAAATATAACATTTTGAAAAACTTAAAAAATTAGAGTTTTCAACAATCATTAGAATCATAAGAAAAAAGATTTAATTAATTTTTAATTTATGATGGTTATTATAGCGTGTTAATAGCTACAATAACTTTTTACTAAAATTTATTTAAAAAAAGTTATATAGATTTATACATAGAAATTAACAATTATTTCACATTCTAAAGTTCTAAAAATGAGTAAATATTTAGATTTTATTAACAGTTGTTAGTATTGTAAAGAGTGTTTCTTTATTTAATAAGTTTTATTTTCATAATTGTTAGAAACTAACTTTTTTATATTGATAAATTTATTTAAAAAAAATCAAAACTAATCTTGATTTTTTAGTTTCAATTTTTGATTAGAAAAATTTCTTTTACTTCCATAAAAAACTTCTAATAATCTATCTGAAGTTGTTAACACTTAATGTTAATTTAAGGTTAACTGATTATCAAGGAATTGCAAAACACTATAAACATTGTAAAAATTTAACAAAATATATAAATAAAAAGCACTGATTTTAAAATAGTTGATTAATTTGTTTATATTAGTAAAATTAAATAATTTATCTATCAAGTAGTTAACGTAAAATAAAAATACAAACAATACTTTCTGTAAATTTGTAATTTTAAACGCATAAAATAAATTATGAAAATCTCCATTGGAAACGATCACGCCGGACCAGATTATAAAAAAGCAATAGTAGCTTTTTTGGAGCAGAATGGGCATAAAATTATAAATCATGGTACAGACACTTTTGATAGTGTTGATTATCCTGATTTTGGTCATCTTGTAGCAAAGGATGTTGAAACAGGGAAAGTTGATTTTGGAATTGTAATTTGTGGTTCAGGAAACGGAATTAATATGACTGTAAATAAGCATCAAGGTATTCGAGCAGCATTATGTTGGACAAAAGAAATTGCCACTTTAGCACGTCAACATAACAATGCAAATATCATCAGTATTCCTGCGCGATTTACATCAATACAACAAACTATAGAAATGGTAGATATTTTTCTAAATACTAATTTTGAAGGAGGAAGACATGAGAGTAGAGTGAAAAAAATAACATGTTAATACAAAATAAATAATGCTTCAAAATATAAAATCAGTTAGCGATTATAATAATCTAGGAAGAAAAATTGCTTTACTCACTTTCTTACTTGGTG
Source organism: Flavobacterium aureirubrum (assembly GCF_038739835.1). NCBI lineage: Bacteria > Pseudomonadati > Bacteroidota > Flavobacteriia > Flavobacteriales > Flavobacteriaceae > Flavobacterium > Flavobacterium aureirubrum. The sequence continues at coordinate 103,419 of NZ_JBCGDO010000002.1, read as the reverse complement.
GTTTTATATTAGCATCTTATTATCTAACCGCATACAGTGGTATGATATATATAAGTATTTTTTTTATGATTACCTTTTTTGTTTTGAACACTTCGCTCTCCATAATTTTGATTACACTTTTTTTTAAAAACAAAGCAGAACGAAACGCTATTTTACTCACTCTTTTTTTAATGTTTCTCAATGTACCTATTGGCTTTCTTTTTTTACAAATAGGTTTTGAAGTGTATGGCATTATAATAAATAATTAATAATGAGTGAAGTACATATCCACAAACATGAAGTAAAAAGCAAAAACTTATTTTTTTCGATACTACTTAATGTTATAATCACTATTGCTCAAGTAGTTGGCGGAATTATCTCAGGAAGTTTAGCTTTAATTTCTGATGCGTTACACAATTTTTCAGATGTTCTCTCTTTAGTTTTTAGCTTAATTGCTCATAAACTTTCTCGAAAAAAAGCTTCTATCGATTATACTTTTGGTTACAAACGAGCCGAATTAATTGCTGCTTTTGTTAATGCTTCTACACTAGTTATTGTTGCATTATTTTTAATTTATGGAGCTATTGGACGTTTTTTAAATCCACATCCAATTCAGTCTGGTTTAGTAATTTGGCTAGCTTTATTAGGAATTATTGTCAATGGTTTGTCCGTGATTTTATTACAAAAAGACGCGCAGCATAATATCAATATGAAATCGGCTTATTTGCATTTACTAACCGATATGATGGCATCAGTTGCTGTTTTAATTGGTGGATTGTTAATGAAATTTTACGGTTGGTTTTGGGTAGACAGCGTTATGACAATTGCTATTGCGATATATTTAATTGTTGTAGGTGTTAAATTATTAATCACTTCCACAAAAATGTTAATGCTTTTTACTCCAGAGCACATCGATATCAAAGAAATAGTGCGCGAAGTACATAAAATTCCGGGAGTGAATAAGTTACACCATATTCATGTTTGGCATCTTAATGATGAAGAATTACATCTCGAAGCTCATCTCGATTGTTCGGCGGACATAAAAATGAGTGAATTCAACACTTTACTGCATGAAGTTGAACAAATACTTTTCCAAAAATTCCATATCAATCATATTAATATTCAACCCGAATTTAGAAAAGAAGACCCAAAAGATTTTATCGTTCAGGATTAAACTTTGCTAATCAAAATGATCCAAACACAATTTATAAAAAACTTAGTGGCAACAGCCGATAAAAACATTGAAGCTACTTTAAAACTGCTTTCAGAAGATTGCACCATTCCCTTTATTTCCCGTTATCGAAAAGACCAAACCGGAAATCTTGATGAAGTTCAAGTGGAAACTATTGCTAAACTTTCAAAGCAATATGACGAAATTATAAAACGAAAAGAAAGTGTTTTAAAATCCATCGAAGAACAAGGTCAACTATCGGCTGAACTAAAATCTAAAATCGAAAAAAGCTTTGATTTGCACGAAATCGAAGATTTGTATTTGCCCTATAAAAAGAAGAAAAAAACCCGCGCCGATGTTGCTCGAGAAAATGGATTGGAACCTTTGGCAAATTTAATTTTGGCGCAAACAAATGATGACGTAGACTTTTTAGCCACACAATTCATTAATAAAAACGTCATTAATGAAGACGAGGCGTTGCAAGGCGCACGAGATATAGTTGCAGAAAATATTAATGAAAATATTGTCGTTCGTCAAAGTTTACGACGGTTATTTAACAGAAAAGCTATTATTGAAACAAAGGTTGTAAAAAAGAAAGCCGACGAGGAAGAAGCGCAAAAATATAAACAATATTTCGACTGGACAGAACCTATTTCAAAAGCGCCTTCACATCGATTATTAGCAATGCTTCGTGCCGAAAATGAAGGTTTTATCAAAATAAAAATTGATGTCGATAGTGACGAAGCCTACGATTTAATTGACGAATTGATTATTAAAAATGGAAATAGTCCCTCTTTTTCACACGTTCAACTAGCTATAGAAGACAGTTATAAACGGTTATTATATCCAGCCATTTCCAACGAAACTTTACAAGAAGCAAAAGCAAAAGCCGACAAAACCGCAATAGACGTTTTTACAAATAATTTAGGACAATTATTACTTGCGCCACCATTAGGCGAAAAGCGAATTCTGGCAATCGATCCAGGTTATCGAAGCGGTTGTAAAATAGTTTGTCTCGACGAAAAAGGCGATTTGTTATACAACGAAACCATTTACCCACATCAGCCACAATCCCGAATTAACTCGGGAGAAACCACGATGGCGATGAAAAAGATAAAATCGATGGTTAATGCTTACAACATTGAAGCTATTTCTATTGGAAACGGTACCGCTTCTCGCGAAACGGAATTTTTTATCAAAAAAATTGCTTTTGATAAGCCAGTTCAGGTTTTTGTAGTTTCCGAAGCTGGAGCATCAGTGTATTCAGCAAGTAAAATTGCCCGCGATGAATTTCCAAATTTTGACGTTACGGTTCGTGGTTCGGTTTCTATTGGACGACGACTTTCTGATCCGTTGGCCGAATTAGTAAAAATCGATCCAAAATCCATAGGAGTTGGTCAATATCAGCATGATGTAGACCAAACTAAACTGAAAGAAGAACTAGACAATACTGTTATTCGTTGTGTGAATTCTGTTGGAATAAATATCAATACAGCCAGTAAATCATTGTTGAGTTACGTTTCTGGAATCGGTGAAAAAATGGCTGAAAATATCGTCGCTTATCGTCAAGAAAACGGTCCGTTTGAAGATAGAAAACAACTGAAAAAAGTACCAAGATTAGGTGAAAAAGCCTATCAACAAGCCGCAGCTTTCATACGAATAAAAGACGGAAAAAATCCATTAGACAATTCGGCCGTTCATCCCGAAGCATACGGAATTGTAGAAAAAATGGCAAAAGATTTAAGATTAAAAACCAACGAATTAATTGCCAACAAAGAAAAAATTGCTTCAATTAAACCCGAAAATTATATCACTAACGATATTGGAATTTTAGGAATAAAAGATATTCTAAAAGAACTCGAAAAACCAGGATTAGACCCAAGAAAAGCCGCTAAAATTTTCGAATTTGATGCTAACGTAAAAACAATTAAAGACCTTCGTTCCGGCATGATTTTACCAGGAATTGTCAATAACATTACTGCTTTTGGTTGCTTTGTCGATATCGGAATTAAAGAAAGTGGATTGGTTCACATTTCACAACTTAAAGCCGGTTTTGTTTCCGATGTGAACGAAGTGGTGAAATTACACCAACATGTTCAAGTAAAAGTGATTGAAGTCGACGAAGATAGAAAGCGAATTCAATTGACGATGGTTATTTGATAAATCACAAATAAAAAGTTCCAAACTCTGATAACTAAGAATTGGAATTTTTTTACTGGAATTTAATAATTGTTATCTTTGTTATTATGAACTCAGAAATTACTATAAACGACTTTTCACAACATCTTTTTTGGGATGTAGATTTGAATGGATTTGATTTAGAAAAGCATAAATCTCATTTGATACAAAAAGTTTTAGAGTATGGTTTCATTAAAGATTGGGAATTGTTAAAAAAACTTTATGGATTAGAGACTATTAAAGAAGTTTCTTTAAACCTAAGAAGTCTTGATGCGGTCACACTTTCTTACCTATCCGCTATTTTTAAAATCGACAAAACAGAATTTAGATGCTACAAACACAGACAGTTGTTCCCGAACTTATGGAACTCTTAAAAAAAATTATGTCTGAAAAAACTTTTTCAAATTTTAATTTGGCTGGAGGAACATCGTTAGCATTACAAATGGGTCATCGAAATTCGGTTGATATTGATTTGTTTGGTAATTCAGAAATTAATTCAGAATTATTTGTTGAAAAACTTTTTGAATTTGGAGAAGTAAAAGTTGCCCAGAGCACAAAAAACATTCTGATTACAAAGATTAATGATATTAAAGTAGATTTTGTGAACTACAAATATCCGCTACTATCAGAATATTTGTTTATAGAAAATATTAGAATGCTTTCTATCAAAGATATTGCAGCGATGAAACTAAATGCCATAGCAGGTAGAGGAAGTAAAAAAGATTTCATCGACTTGTATTTTTTGTTGAATGAATTTTCGTTAAAAGAAATTTTATCATTTTATGAAAAAAAATTCAACGATGGTTCTGTTTTTATGGTTCAAAAAAGTTTATCCTATTTTGAAGATGCAAATGCCCAACAACAACCCATTATGTTCAAAGATTTCAACTGGGAAACTTGCAAACAAAAAATTGTAGAAGAACTAGTGAAATTGTAAAAAAAATTCCAAATTCCAATCGTATACAATTGAAATTTGGAAATTTTTATATTTGGATTTAAAAAGGATGGTTATTCCTTCTTTTCTTCTTCTTTTTTAGCTGCTGGCGCATCATCTTTTGCAGCATTTTTAAATTCTTTAACACCACTACCTAAACCTCTCATCAATTCCGGAATTTTTCTACCACCAAAAAGCAATAAAACAACTGCCAATATCAAAAGTATCTGTGGCATTCCTATTTCGCCTAAAAATATCATTAAAAAATTCATCTTTACTGTAGTTAAATTGATTATTGTGCAAATGTAGAAAATAAATTAGTAACAGCGCGAGATTTGACGTTAAAGAACGTTAAAGTTAATAAAATCTAAAGCAGATATAATTTTCTATATTTGTAGGATAATCAAATTTTATGTCGGAGAAACGGCTTAAACGCAAAATATTAAAGAAAAAATTATTCACAAAAAACCGCTTGGTTATTTTAAACGAAGATACTTTTGAAGAAGTATTTTCTTTACGATTAACATTGATGAATGTTTTTGTGGTGGCAACTGTGGGCGCATTATTGATAATTTTTGTCACGACATACATTATTGCTTTTACGCCGCTACGCGAATATATTCCGGGTTATGCATCTACTAAATTAAAAAAAGACGCCACAGAATTAGCCTTGAAGTCAGACTCTTTGGCCAATGCTTTACAAAAAAACGAAGCCTATATTGCATCTATCAAGAAGGTATTAACAGGCGATTTGGAATACGCTAAATTCAATAAAGATTCCATCACCTCTTCTGAATTAGTGACTATTTCGGAAGAAGATTTACAACCGTCAAAAGCCGATCTTAAATTGCGTGAAGAAGTAGCAAGAGAAGATAAATTCAATCTGTTTGAAAAAGCAAGACCAAAATCGGGCATCGTACTTTTCCCACCAATAAAAGGAATGGTGACCGAAAAATTCAACCCAAAAATCAAACATTACGCGATAGATGTTGCTGTAGCCAAAAACACGGCTATAAAATCAATTTTAAGTGGCACAGTTATTTTTGCCGATTGGACACCAACCACAGGAAATGTAGTCATCATAAGACACAATAACGGATTTATTTCAGTATACAAACACGCAGCATCGGTAACGGTTGCTCAAGGCGATAAAGTAAAAACAGGCGAAGTCATTGCGCTTGCAGGTTCATCAGGTCAAGAGTCTACAGGAATTCATTTGCATTTCGAATTATGGAAAGACGGTTACCCAATTGATCCAAGCATTTTTATAAATTTTGAATAATATGGAAGCAATTTTAGACTACATAACCGAAAACTTATTTTTCATGCCTTTTTTAATAGGAATTATTTTTGTTATTACAGCTCTAATTTCGCTACGATTTCCACCAAAAAAAATTAATCATTTTTATGGTTATCGAACAGCAAATTCTATGAAAAACCAAGAAGTTTGGAATTTCTCTCAAAAATTTTCTTCCATTAAAATGATGCAAAGCGGACTATTTTTGTTTGCTATTTCATTTTTAGGATTGCTATTCCATCTCAATGAAACAGCACAACTAATCGTTGGAATTACATTATCATTTCTGGTTTGCATTTTCTTATTTTTTACAACAGAAAAAGCTATCAAAAAGAATTTCCCAAATCTTTAAAATTATGTCGATAAAGTCATTTGCAGCCAAAATTTTTGCCAAACATATTCATAAAAAAACCCAAGCTTGGGCAAATAATCCTGTGGAAACCCAGCGCAAGGTTTTCCAAGAATTAATCCATCAAGCTAAAGATACCATTTTTGGAAAAGATCATCATTTTTCTGAAATCAAAACGGTTGAAGATTTTGCAAGGCAAGTTCCAATAAGAGATTATGAAGCACTGCGACCTTATGTTGACAGAATGGTTCAAGGCGAAGAAAATATCCTATGGAAAGGAAAACCAATTTATTTTGCAAAAACTTCAGGAACAACTTCAGGTGCAAAATATATTCCGTTGACTAAAGAGTCGATGCCTTTTCATATTCAAGCGGCGCGAAATGCTATTTTGAGTTATATTCACGAAACAAGTAAAGCCGATTTTGTTGACGGTAAAATGATTTTCTTGCAAGGAAGTCCAATTTTGGAAGATAAAAACGGTATCAAATTAGGAAGATTGTCAGGAATTGTGGCACATTTTGTTCCAAAATATTTGCAAAAAAACCGCATGCCAAGCTGGGAAACCAACTGTATTGAAGATTGGGAAACCAAAGTCGATGCTGTTGTTGAAGAAACTTTCAATGAAAACATGACCGTAATTTCTGGAATTCCATCATGGGTTCAGATGTATTTTGAAAAACTGGAGCAAAAAGGAAAAAAACCAGTTGGAGAAATTTTTAGAAACTTCAATCTCTTTATTTATGGCGGTGTAAATTTTGAACCTTATCGTGCTAAATTTGAAAATTTAATAGGAAGAAAAGTAGACTCCATTGAACTTTTTCCTGCTTCTGAAGGATTTTTTGCGTACCAAGATTTACAATCGGAAAAAGGCATGTTGTTGCTTTTAAATTCAGGAATTTTTTATGAATTTGTTAAATCAGATGAGTTTTTTACTGAAAAACCTAGACGATATACAATTGCTGAGGTTGAATTGAACGTGAATTATGTTTTGATTATTTCCACAAATGCAGGATTATGGGCATACAATATTGGCGATACAGTACAGTTCACCAGTTTGAAGCCTTATAGAGTAATTGTTTCGGGTCGAATTAAGCATTTTATTTCGGCGTTTGGCGAACACGTCATCGGCAAAGAAGTAGAACACGCTTTGAAAGAAGCCATGGAAAATTCTAATATCCGAGTAAATGAATTTACAGTTGCGCCACAAATCAATCCAAGCCAAGGATTACCATATCACGAATGGTTTATCGAGTTTGATCCCGACGCTTCGGGACATCCTGAAAATATGGACGAGTTTGCTCTGAAAATTGATAATGCTATGCGAAAACAAAACGTTTATTATGATGATTTAATAGTTGGAAAAGTACTGCGAACGCTCGTCATTACCAAAGTCAAAAAAAATGGTTTTCAAGACTATATGAAATCAATCGGAAAATTAGGTGGACAAAATAAAATTCCGCGATTGAGTAATGATAGGAAAATAGTGGATTTGCTAAAAAGAGAATAGAGGAAAGATGAAAGACAAAAGAGTTTTTTGGCTGATGTTATTGATTACTTCAACTATTTCTTCACAAACCAAAGGCATTGTTGTAGACGAATATGACAAACCCATTCCGTATGTGAATATTTGGGTAGAGAACGAAAATATTGGGACAACATCAGAGGAAAACGGGACTTTTACTATTGATACCGAAGATAAGAACAAAAATTTATTCTTCTCAATTATTGGTTTTGAAAAGAAAACGGTGAAAGTGGCTCAGGCAACAAAAGTGGTTTTGCAATCGATTACAAATGAGCTGGACGAAGTGTTGATTTTTAACAAAAAAGAGACTAAGGAAATCCAAATAGGAATAGTAGAAAACACCATTTTTCAAGCATTTGATAACGGACCAAAAAATGATATTAAATTTTTTCCCTACAACCCAAAATACAGCAAAACCAAACATATAAAACAAGTAAAAATTTCTACCGACAGCAAAATAGAAACCGCTACTCTTAAACTTCATTTTTTTTCAGTAGATGAAAAGGGTTTTCCAGGCGCTGAATTATTAAAAAAAGACTTGATTGTCAACATTAAAAAAGGAGGAAAAAGCACTAAGATAAATGTTTCCGATTTTAATCTAACCATGCCAAAAAATGGAATATTTGTAGGTTTTGAAAAACTGATGATTGAAAATAACAAACTAGAACGCACAAGTGTAGATCAAAACACCAATAAAACCACGGTTCAAAAATTGTATTACCCATTTATTCTCTATAATTATGTTCAAAACCCAGAAGGATTTACTTTTTTAAGCGGAAAATGGATACGAAATAATGACGATAAAACAGGCAGATACGAACCTGCAATAACACTAATACTATCTAACTAAACATAAAAATCCTATCTTTGCTGGTTAGAAAATAAAATTTAATGAAGGAAATTAAAAACATTTCGCGCTCACGAGCGCAAGAATCGTCGGCAGCTATCGAACGATTGTACATTACGATGAGACATTTATTTAACAGAGGTTTTTATAAACCCATGGGTGTTTCAGGAGAAACTTTAAGAGAAGCATTATTAGAACTTAGACCCGAAATTTATGGCAGCATTGCCGAAGAAAAAGTAGAGCTCAACGGTTTACTTTATGTTATAGAAAGACTTCCTGTGGGCATTGAAGAATGTCGATTCATCAATTTAACTTCAGACGAAGGCTATTCAAAGTCTCATTTTCAAGCGATTGTTCCACCAAAAAGAAGACGAAATTGTTACCGCATCGACAACGAACAAATGAACGTGGAAATCACACGAGGACGTTCTGATATTTACGATATTTTAACCCATTTGACATTTATTTTTATAGAGTCACATAAAATAAAAAATAGAGTTTTAATCGACGAAATTGATTTAGAAGTAACGCGCGATTGGCAAAAATTGGAGCAAACTATTTTACAAAATAAGAAGCTAACTCAAATTGAAAAAGAGATTGCTATTTCTCATGTTGCCAATATTTTAGGTAGAAGTTTTTCGGAAGTATTAGAAATTTATCCTTCATTTGGAACTTCAGAGAAGCCCGATCGATTTTTGCATATAGTTTATTGGCTTGGCAAATTAGCCATAGAAGAAATTGTTGAAAACAACAAAAGAACCATTACATTTAGTCCTATTTTAAGAGAACGACTAGGACATCACATTCATGGCGAAATTTGGGCAACTACCATCAAGCAAGTTTTAAAAGAAAACAATTTATTAGAAAGACCTATTCATATTATCAGTGCCAATATGCACAGTGTGATGAATTCTATTTTTGCTACAACAGTTTTGCAATCAAAATACAAGGATAAAACTGATTTCTTTATATATGAAGAATTGAGTAAATCGGGTGCTGATCCTGTTAGAAACAAAGTAGAGGAATTTGCGTTAAAACACGGAATGATTTCTATTCCAGACCAATCGGGAACTAATATTGATGTTCAAATTTTTGATACAGCAAAAATTGATTGGGCAAAATCTAGTTTTCCAAATGCAAAAATCGGGAAAGAAAGTCCTGTTTTGATTGTTATGGATTATGCCTTTGGTGAACAAGCCTTTGAAACCATTGATGAATTATTAAAACCTTACAAAGAAGGAAAAAACAGAACTTTTTTAAAGGTAGAATCAGTTTCGATAATGGGAAAAGCCGGAATTTTAGAAGGTGGAAAGGGCGACATCATGATACCGTCAGCACACATCAACGAAGGAACAGCAGACAATTATCCATTTGAGAATGAACTAACAGCGAAAATGTTTGAAGGAAATGAAATTCCTGTTTTCTCAGGACCAATGATTACTGTTCTTGGAACATCACTTCAAAATAAAGATTTATTGAAATTTTTCCACGAGTCAACTTGGGGCGTAATTGGTCTTGAAATGGAAGGCGCTTATTATCAAAAAGCCATACAATCGGCATCAAAAATTAGAAAAAGTATCAACCCCAACGTGAAAGTGCGCTATGCCTATTATGCTTCGGATAATCCTTTGGAAACCGGAAGTACTTTAGCTTCAGGAGGTTTAGGAACAACAGGAGTAAAACCAACCTATTTGATTACCATCAAAATATTAGAACAAATTTTTAACATAAAATAAATTCTCATGAGTGCAACACCTCAAAACAACCAAGACAATCAGGAGATAGATTTGTCTCAGATTTCTAAAAAAATTGGTGATTTTTTTGAAAATATCTCTACATCTGTTTTCAAAGTGTTTCTATTCTTTAAAAGAAACATTTTGTGGGTTGGCATATTATTCGTTTTAGGCGCAGCGTTAGGTTTTTATATGGATAAAACCACTAAGTTGTATGATAATCAAATTATTGTTGCTCCAAACTTTGGTTCAGCAGATTATTTGTATGCTAAAGTTGATTTAATCAACTCAAAAATAGAAAATAGCGATACTGTGTTTCTTAGAGATGTTGTTGGTATTAAAAAGACTCTTAATTTGAAAAAAATAAGTATCCAGCCTATTATTGATGTATACAAATTTGTAGAAAATAGAGAAAAAGACAACAACTTTGAATTACTGAAATTAATGGCTGAAGACGGCGATATAAAAAAAATTATTAATGATGAAACAACCAGTAAAAACTATCCGTTTCATGAAATTTCTTTTGTAACATTGAACGAAACAACCAATCAAGAGACAGTTGAACCAATTTTAAAATTTCTAAACGACTCGAAATACTATTCTGTTATTCAAAAGCAATACATAGAAAACATTAAAATTAAAATGGTTGAAAACGACTCTATTATTTCGCAGATTAATGCAATTTTAAACACCTTTTCAAATACAACCAATAGTTCGCAGAAGAGTGATAAATTAGTTTATTACAATGAAAATTCACAGTTAGCGGATGTATTAAAAACTAAAAATGATTTGGTTTATGAACAAGGTTCTCGTCGTTTGGATTTAATCAATTTAGATAAAATAATAAAAGACGACAGTATTACTTTAAACATAAGAAATACAAAATCGGTAAAAGGAAAAATGAAATTGGTATTACCAGTATTTTTTATAGCTCTTTTTGTACTAGCTGGATTTTTAAAGTCCTATTACAGAAGACAAATGGCTAAATTAAACAGTTAATTTATGAAAGGAATAATTTTAGCCGGAGGTTCAGGCACAAGATTGCATCCATTGACATTAGCAGTAAGTAAGCAATTGATGCCTATTTATGACAAACCAATGATTTACTATCCATTGTCAACTTTAATGTGGTCGGGAATTCGAGAAATATTGATTATTTCCACGCCACATGACTTACCTCTTTTTCAACAATTATTGGGTGATGGTTCACGGTTGGGTTGTCGATTTGAGTATGCTGTTCAAGAACATCCAAACGGTTTAGCAGAAGCTTTTATCATTGGTAAAGAATTTATTGGAAACGATAAAGTAGCGCTGGTTTTGGGCGATAATATTTTTTACGGAACTGGATTAGCTGAGCTATTACAAAGTAATAATAACCCCGATGGTGGAATCATTTATGCTTATCATGTTCATGATCCAGAACGTTATGGTGTGGTTGATTTTGATACTAATGGCAAAGTATTATCAATCGAAGAAAAGCCAATCGAACCAAAATCAAATTTTGCCGTTCCAGGAATTTATTTTTATGACAATGATGTCGTAGAAATAGCAAGCAATATTAAACCAAGTCATCGAGGAGAAATTGAAATTACCGATGTTAATAAAGAATATCTAACAAGAGGTAAACTTAAAGTAAGTATTCTTGATAGAGGAACAGCATGGTTTGATACAGGAACTTTTAACTCATTAATGCAAGCCAGTCAGTTTGTACAAGTCATAGAAGAACGCCAAGGATTAAAGATAGGTTCTATTGAAGAAGCAGCATTTAAAATGGGTTATATCGATGCAGAACAACTTAAAAAAATAGCAGAACCATTGCTTAAGAGTGGTTACGGAAAACACTTATTAAGTTTAGTTTAGCCAAATGAATTATCCATATAAGGCATTTAAGAACATATAAGTAAAAGTACAGGAAAACATACAAAACCGATAAAAACTTAAATTACCTTACTTGTCTTAGATGGTAAATTAAAAAATTTAGGTTTCTATTTTGAAGTTGAAATTGATTTTTGAATTGCTATTGAATTAAAAAACTATGAACTTTATCCCAACAAAATTAGAAGGTTGTTTCGTTATTGAACCTAAAGTTATTCAAGATGAACGAGGCTATTTTATGGAAAGTTTCAACGAAAAGACGTTTCAAAACGGAATTGGTCAAAATGTTCATTTTGTTCAAGACAATCAATCCTTTTCCTCAAAAGGTGTTTTGCGCGGATTACATTATCAAACAGGTGAACATGCTCAAGCCAAATTAGTTCGCGTTTTAAAAGGTGAGGTTTTGGATGTTGCTGTTGATATTAGACCCAATTCCCCAACATTTGGGCAATATGAAGCTGTATTTTTATCATCGGAAAATCAGAAACAATTTTTTGTACCTAGAGGATTTGCACACGGGTTTTTAGTTTTGAGCGAAACGGCTACGTTTTTTTACAAATGTGATAATTTTTACAACAAAGAGTCAGAAGGCGGAATTAGCTATGACGACAAAACCGTGAATATTGATTGGAAATTTCCTTTGGAAGATTTAATCATTTCCGAAAAAGATAAAGTACAACCTACAATAGAAAATGCCAAGAAAGCATGGTAGTTTTAGTCACTGGAGCTAACGGACAATTAGGACAAAGTTTGCAATATGTTGCAACAAAATATCCTGAACTTCAGTTTGTTTTTTGCTCGTCTTCAGAATTAGACATTACTAATTTAGAAAAAATAGCATCCGTTTTTTCTAAAATTCAGCCCAACTTTTGTATCAATGCCGCAGCGTATACAGCGGTTGATAAAGCCGAAAGTGAACCCGAAAAAGCGTATTTGATTAATGCAACAGGCGCCAAAAATGTAGCAGAAGTTTGCAAAGAATACAACACGATTTTACTTCATGTTTCTACTGATTTTGTATTTGACGGCAACAAGCAAACGCCTTACAATGAAGAAGATTTACCCAATCCAACAGGAATTTACGGCAAGACCAAGTTAGAAGGTGAAATCGAAATTCAAAAAATATGGGCAAATCATTTTATTGTTAGAACATCGTGGGTTTATTCACAATTTGGTAATAATTTTATGAAAACTATGTTGCGTTTAGCTTCTGAAAGAGATATTATTTCTGTGGTAAACGACCAAATTGGTACACCAACAAATGCAGTAGACTTAGCAGAAGGGTTAATAAAGATAATAACTGAACACTTAAAACTGAACACTGAACACTTTTATGGAATCTACAATTTCAGTCATGAAGGACAATGTTCATGGTATGATTTTGCCAAAAAAATATTTGAAATTAATAATATAAATATAAATTTACTTCCAATACCAACAAGTAGTTTTCCAACACCAGCAAAACGACCGAGTTTTAGTGTTTTGGATAAGAGTAAAATAAAAAAAGTTTTTGGAATAGAAATTAACAATTGGGAAGAAAGTTTAAGAAATCAAAGTGAATAATAGTCCTAAAATATCAATCGTAAGTCCGGTTTATAGAGCCGAAAAAATTGTTGAGAGTTTGGTAACCGAAATCCAAAATACAATGCAAAAGATGAATTTGTCTTATGAAATTGTGTTGGTTGATGACAGAAGTCCTGACAATTCTTGGCAAGAAATGAAATCACTTTCAGCACGATTTGATACTGTTAAATCCATTCGATTGAGTAAAAACTTTGGTCAACATCCAGCAATTATGGCAGGTTTGGCAAATACTTCGGGCGAATGGATTATTGTTATGGATTGTGATTTACAAGATCAACCTAAAGAAATTATAAAATTATATCAAAAAGCTCAAGAAGGTTTTGAAATTGTTCTAGCGAGAAGAGTAAAACGGTCGGATACTTTTTTTAAAAAATTATCATCAAAAATTTTCTCAAAAGTGTATAGTTTTTTTACCGAAACAAAGTATGATAATGAAATTGCTAATTTTGGAATTTATCATAGAAAAGTGGTTAATTCAATCTTAGAAATTTCCGATTATATTAAGTTTTTTCCATTGTTTGTCAACTTTGTTGGGTTTAAATCCACATCAATAACTGTTGAACACGCTTTTCGAGATGAAGGAAAGTCAAGTTATAGTTTTTCTAAATTGGTTAGTTTAGCATTTAATACCATTATTTCATTTTCAAACAAGCCATTGAAACTTTTTGTAAAATTTGGAATGATTATATCTTTTCTATCATTTTGCGTTGGAATATATTACATATACCAAGCGTTACACCATGAAATTGCAGTTTTAGGATTTACATCTTTAATTGTGTCTATTTGGTTTTTATCTGGAATAATAATAACAACTATTGGAGTTACTGGAATTTACATTGGAAAAATTTTCGACCAATCAAAAAATCGTCCTGTTTTTATAATTGATGAAATAGTATGATAGAAGAAAAGAAATGGGATTCAGATTTTTTTAATCTAAAAATTGGTGAAGTAAATTTATCTGATGGTGAAGATTATTCAAATTTTACTGATTATGATTTGTTGTATGTTGTTTCAGATGAAGATTTTGATTTAAAATTAGATGGTTTTAAAAATTCGTTTTCTGAACAAAAAGTAAAGTTTCACAAAAATTTGAGCGAAATTTTTCAAACCAATGAAAACGTTTTTTCACATTCAGAAATAGAATATAACATTCAAAATATCTATCAACTAGCTTTTGAAAGTGGAAAACACAGTCGATTTTTACTCGATAAAAACTTTGGAACAGAAAAATTCAAAGAATTGTATCGTCTTTGGATAGATAATTCCATTTCAAAAACTTTTGCAGACGATGTTCTTTTGTATAAAAATAACGAAGAAGTTGTGGGTTTATTAACTTATAAAATTACTGATGACAAAGCTACTGTAGGGTTAATTGCAGTTTCTAACGAACAGCAAGGAAAAGGGATTGGTGGAATTTTATTAAAGCATTTAGAAACAGTTTTATATCAAAAAAAGATAACCAGTTTAATAATACCAACACAATTTGAAAATAAACAAGCTTGTAATTTTTATCATAAGCAAGGATATTCTATTTGTGATAACACCTTTATAAAACATTATTGGAAAATTAATGATACCATTTAATAAACCTTACCTAACGGGTAATGAAACAAAATATATTGAAGAAGCTGTTGCTTCTGGAAAAATTTCAGGAAATGGTATTTTTACTCAAAAGTGCCAGACATTCTTTGAAGATAAGTATAATTTCAAAAAAGCACTACTTACAACTTCTTGTACTGATGCATTGGAGATGTGTGCTTTACTGGCTGATATAAAACCAGGAGACGAAGTAATTGTTCCTAGTTATACATTTGTTTCTTCTGCACTTGCATTCATAAGACAAAATGCACACATTGTTTTTGCGGATTCTTATCCTAATAATCCAAATATTGACGCAGATAAAATTGAAAGTTTAATTACCCCCAAAACTAAAGCAATTGTAGTTGTACATTATGCAGGAATTGCATGTGATATGGAGAAAATTATGAGGATTGCAGAAAAAAACAATCTGATAGTAATAGAAGATGCAGCACAAGCAATTGACAGTTATTGTATTTTTGAGGATGGAACAAGAAAAGCATTAGGAAGTATAGGGCATTTGGGAGCTTTTTCTTTTCATGAAACTAAAAATATAATTTCTGGAGAAGGAGGAATGCTCACAGTAAACGACGATCGTTTTATTGAAAGAGCAGAAATTATTTGGGAAAAAGGAACTAATAGAGCTTTATTTTTTCGAGGCGAAATTAATAAATATGGTTGGGTAGATACTGGTTCTTCATTTTTACCAAGTGAAATAATTTCAGCTTTTCTTTGGGCTCAATTAGAAAATATTGAAAAAATACAGCAAAAAAGATTAGAAATATGGAATGGATATTATGAAGGATTAAAAAACAACCCTAGTATAAAATTACCTACAATTCCTAAGTATGCTACCAACAACGCACACATGTTTTATATCGTCTGCAAAAATTTGGATAGCAGAACAAACCTTATCAGTAAACTCAAAGAAAATAAT
Organism: Flavobacterium aureirubrum; assembly: GCF_038739835.1. Lineage (NCBI taxonomy): Bacteria > Pseudomonadati > Bacteroidota > Flavobacteriia > Flavobacteriales > Flavobacteriaceae > Flavobacterium > Flavobacterium aureirubrum. The sequence continues at coordinate 87,435 of NZ_JBCGDO010000002.1, read as the reverse complement.
ATTTTAGCTGTTTTTCATTATCTATCATTACATAAAAGTGAGTTTTATGCCAAGAAACATGATGGTAGAAACCTCTTAAATTCTGATAAATTTGAAGATTGTCTTTTGAGACTTCCTTTGTTTTATGAACAAACGGAAGAACAACAGAAAAAAATAATTAACATAATTAATTCATTTTCATGAAAGAGATAAATTCTCAAGTTTTTAAAGATCAATATCAAATTAAAAACGGAAAATATATTTTTATTCTTGTTTACTAAGAAGTAGCAACTAACTTTGTCGGAACTTCAGTAATATAAGTGTTATTTTTTCTTTTAAAATAAAACTAATTTTTAGATTGTTGCATATATTTTTTTGGTTTTTACACTTTTCAATTTTTTACAACATTATAAGTAATAACTTAGTTTAGGGCATTAATATTTTATCCGAAAGAATAACCAAATAGTTAAATTGAAATTAAAAAAGAGTTAAAATTATTTTATTCAAAGTAAAGTGGTGATCCTTTTTCTCCACCTAACTTAACAATAACAGCTTCATTAATCATTTTAATAGATTCAGGATTTGGCCATATTGGCATTTTAGATATGGATTCTTTTGCTAAATCAAATTTTTCTTTAGTAATCATATTATATTCGGCAACATCAGCTTCTTTGAAAAAGTTAATTATTCTATAATTACTACCATTATCCCAACTGTATATAGAGCCACCAAAAATTTCGGAATTTTTTAATCTAAATTTTTGATGATAATCATAATGGAAACTACCATAAAAGTAGATTTGTTTTTCTGTAGATGAAAAGTTTGGGTACTTATTTTGTATAATGTAATCAATTTTTTCAGCAATTTTTTTATCGTGTTTGTAAATTTTATTAGCAGAATAAAAAAGATGAGATACAAAGTAGAAATGCGTAATTAATATTAGGGTTATTCCAACTTTGGTAATATTAAATAAATTCAATTTAAAATAATTTAATGTAAATACAATTATAAATGCAAAAACAATATTTGATGTTAAATATAATCGCGGTGGATGGTATCCATTAGTGATTATTGATGACATTAAAAAAGGCATTATTAAAATCACTAAAAGAGTTAGAAATCGTATAGCAGTATTTTCTTTCTTTATAAAAAACGTAACAAACAAAGAGATACTAGCTAATGTTGCTATAATAAAAGTAAATGAACCATAGTAAAAGTTACCAACAAGATTTTTTAACCAAATGGAACAAAAATTTAAGAATTGATTATCAGCTGATCCTCCACTGACAAAAGAGTCTATATATCCACCTTGTTGAATAGGGCAAATAATTTTTACTGATAAATAATAAAGAATACCAGAAATTATTATTATCAAAAATAACAAAAGACCTTTTTTTATTTCAAAATTCAAGTTAAAATTTTCTTCAAAGATTTTTTGAAAAAATAAGATTAAATATAATACTACTGGTATTAGTATAAATGCTTGATATAATGATAAGTTAAACATCAATATTACACCAATTAATGAAAAAAGCATTATTCGTTTAAAAAATGATTTTTCTTCTATGGTTTTTAGAAATAGTTCAACACAAATTGTAGACAATAACACACCTAATCCTGCAATAACTGACATCATTCCAAAAACTACTTGATAGGATATTTGAGGAAAAGTTATAAACAAGGCGCAAAAAAAATAAGCAGCATAGTTATTAAATTTAAATAAATTACTAATTTTTATTGCAGAAACACTATACAAAAAAAGGCTAAGTATAAGTGAAAAATATTGAAAATGACCACCTAAAAGATGATACAATATTAAATTATGTCCCCATCGACCCAAGTCTAATCCATAGTTTGGTAAAATAGGAATTTCATTATCTACTGTTAATGTAAAATTTGTTAGTGCAAAACCATAAGTTATAATTGCTAAAAGAAACGAAAAAACAAATAATTTATAAGGATTTTCACCAGTTAAAATAGTTGGACTAGACATGTGAGTTTTATTAAAAAAAGAAACAAAGTTAATTTAATTTGTAAATGATTGGGATAATCATTTCTTTTGCGCAAGATATAAATTAAGTTGTAACAAATTAACTAGGATAAAATGAAATTTAAAAATTTATTTTTATTGCTTTTCTTAACATTAACTGCAATAAGTTGTAAAGAAGAAGGAAAAGACAAAGAGGGTTCAGCCCAAGGTCAAGAGGAAATTGCACCAGCTTCAAATGCTTTTAAAGTAACACTAAACATGGTTACAAAAAAAAATGATGATTTTTGTTTATTGTATACTGAAGATGGGTCATTAAATTTTGAAAAAGGAGTTTGGAAAGTAATTAAAGGTTCAGAAAGTGACCAATTAGTTGAATTTTATCTTCCTAATGATGAATTTCCAACTCAGTTGAGGTTAGATTTAGGAAGAAATCCAGAGCAGGATGATATATTGATAAAATCAATCAAATTTGAATATCTAGGCAACACAAGAGAATTAAAAGGAGCTGAAATTGGTGTATTTTTTAGAGCGGATGCTAATAAATGCACTTTTGATCCAGTTACAGGTTTAGTTAAAGCTTTAGTAAAAGACGGTAAAAAGGAAACACCTTCTTTATATCCACACGAGTCAGTATTTGCAGCTGAATTACCTAAATTAGCTAAATAATTTCGATTACTATACTTCTTAAAAGCCATAGATAAATAGAAATCTATGGCTTTTAGTTTTTTATGTTTATTTTTGAAAAACAAAAATAGGTTCATCAAACAATAATGTTAAAAGAAAAAATAGTTAGCAAACTTAAAAGTCGAAAAGTCAAAAATTTTATAATCTATGGCTTTGGTCAAATTGTTAATCTTTTGACACCATTGTTGATTACTCCATATTTAATTTTTAAATGCGGTATTGAAAATTTAGGAGCAATTGCAATGGGACAAGCTTTAGCTTTTATATTGATTGTTATAGTTGATTATAGCTCATACATTACAGGTGTTAAAGAAATATCAATCAATAGGGAACAACCAAAGACTTTAGAGAAGTTGTTTAAAACTATTTATGCTGTTAAGTTCTTATTGCTCTTATCTGTTTGCGCTTTAACATGTATTATTGTTTATTTTATTCCATATTTTGATAGAAACAGCATGGTTTTTTATTATAGCTTATCAATTGTAATTGGTCAGTTTATTAATCCAACATGGTTTTTTCAAGGTGTTGAGAATTTTCTTGGGATATCAATTATTAATGTATTAGCCAAAATCATTAATGTATTTGGGGTTGTTTTTTTTATTACTTCAGCGGAAGATTTTATTTATGCCAATTTATGGGCTGGAATAGGAGCAATTTTAGCCAACTTAATTGGAGTTTTTTGGATAATGAGGCGATATAAAATCGAATTAAATAATATTTGTTTAACAGAAGTAAAAAGAATTCTTAAGGATGATTTTTCATTTTGTATTTCACAACTTTTCTTTGCCATTAGAAATTACTCCCCAGTTATTATAATTGGTTTTTTCTCAGGAGAATATTTGGCAGGACAATTTAAAATTATTGAACAGATTATCACACTTTTAAGGACATACCTTCAACTTTTTTTCAAATTTTCATATAGTTATGTTTGTTTTGAAATTGACAAAAATTTAAGAAAAGGAATTCTTTTGTGGAAAAAGTTAAACGGAACAAACGGGTTATTTTTTATTTTAATACTTGTTTTGTTTTATGTTTTTTCAGATTTTATTTTATTGTTTTTTAAAGTAGACAATCACTTATTATCGGAATTTAAAATTTATCTACATTTGGCTTTGATTATTCCTATTTTTATTGGAGTAACACTTCCTTTAGAACAACTTCTTTTTAGCTTAAACAAGAATAAACAATATATTAAAATAACCGTATTATCAACAATTTTTAATTTTATTGGACTTTCACTAATTGTCAACTACTTAGGTTTAAAAGAAGTTATAATTTTTCTTATAATTACAGAAGTGACTATTGCATTTATTTATTTATTAATATTAAAACCTTATTTTCGCCAACAAGCTCTTGTAAACGAATAATTTATTAAAAAGCGAGAAAAATGATTAATCATCTTAAGTTACTATATAAAAAAATTCATCAAAAGTTAAATTATGATGTCAATAAATCTCTTTTAATTAACGGGAAGATACTATCCAATATTAACAATCAAAAACAATATATTAAATCATTGGATGAGGTTGAATTTCAGGTTTTTTCTCAAAGAGGAGAAGATGGTATTATTCAATATATAATTAATAAGATTGAAATTCCGAACAAAATTTTTATAGAGTTTGGAGTGGAAACATATACAGAGTCTAATACAAGATTTTTACTCTTCAATAATAATTGGTCGGGTTTGGTTATTGATGGGTCGAGTAAAAATATAAATTTTATAAAAAAAGATTTCATTTATTGGAAATATGATTTAGTGGCAATTAATAGTTTTATAACAAAAGAAAATATTAATAATTTGATTTCTAGTTACACCGATGTAAAAGACATAGGTCTTTTAAGTGTTGATATTGATGGTAATGATTATTGGGTTTGGGAAAGTATACATTGTATTAATCCTAGAGTAGTTGTGTGTGAATATAATTCAGCATTTGGACCACATAAGAAAGTTACTGTTCCTTATAAAATAGATTTTGTTAGAAGTAAAGAGCATTTTTCAGAATTATATTTTGGTGCATCATTAGCCGCTTTCTGTCATTTAGCTGAAAAAAAAGGATATGACTTTATAGGAACTTCAAGTGCAGGAGTTAATGCTTACTTTGTTAGAAAAGATTTGTCTGAACCTTTCTTGAAATATAGTGCTTCTGAAGGATTTAACAAGTCTGCAAACAGAGACTCAAAAGGGGAAAAAGGGGAATTACTCTTTTTAAGACATCACGAAAGACTAAAAATGATCAACGAAATGAATGTCTTTGATGTTGAAACAAATAAAAATTACAAAATAAAAGATATTTTATAATTTAAAATTCGCAGTTTAAACAAGTAATACTTCTTCACATGATTATCTCAAAAATTAAGACATATCCAGTTTTACTTTATCTAAGTTTGCTTGTCTTGCTCTTAAAAAATTATGAGATTACTTTTTTAGTATGGTCATTCGTTGCTTTTATAACATTGCAAAAGAGTTATTCTGTAAAAGTATTTAATTTATTCTTAATTCTTTTTCTAATAATAATTATTGCTTTCTTCAGTTCATTTAATTACAATCATAAACTATACAATAGCATTAGAGACCTTACTTATTTATTAAAACCAATAATAGGTATCCTGATAGGTTATAATATCTGTAAAACAATTGGGCCAAAAATGCTACGTCTAGTCATTTATACAGGTGTTGTACTTGCAATAGTCCATATATTTACTTTGATAATTTGTTTTCTATTTTTTTCAATTAGTAATATTCATGAATTAAGACATTATGGAGGATATTTTGACGATTATGAAGTATGTGTTTTAATGATTTTACTATTTAGCTCCAAATTCAGTTTGAATTTAACTAAGAAAAAGATACTTGTATTTAGTTTGATAATCTCGATATCACTTTTACTTTATCTAGCTAGGACAAATATTATTCAATTTATAATAATGTTTTTAGCTCTAAAAGGATATTTTAGAATTACCCCAAGAAGTTTAAAAGTTATGATAACGACTATTGTTTTAACAATTGGTTGTTATTCAGCAATATACTATTCTTATCCAAATAGAAAAGGAAAGGGTATTGAAGCCTTCTTTTATAAAATAAAAATTGCTCCAATCGAGGCTTTTAAAACTAAAATCAATCAGGATGATTGGAAAGAATTTAACGATAATTATCGTTCTTTTGAAAATATTATAACAATTAGACAAGTTACTAGCAATGGATGGTTTACAACCCTTTTTGGAAAAGGTCTTGGCTCAACAGTTGATATAGGAAGAGAAATGTGGACAAATGATGGAGAGTTAATAAGGTATGTTCCAGCATTACATAACGCTTATATGACTATGTTTTTAAAGTCAGGTTTGGCGGGTGTCTTTTTAACCATATTGTTTATCATTATTTTAACAAGAAATCTTAAATCAGAAACTGAAGAAATTAGATATATAAACTATTTAATTATTGGAACCGGGATTTTCCTCATATTGTCTAATTGGGTTTTTATGGGATTATATCTAAAATTAGACAACAAATCAATATTTTTAGGTTTCCTATTGTGTTATAGAGAATTGCTTTTAAAAGAACATAGATTATCAATAAAAAATAATGTTAAATAATACCAAAACAAAGATATTTGTTGACTGTCATGTGTTTGATGGAAATTTTCAAGGCACAAGAACTTACATTCAAGGATTATATCTAGAATTAATTAAAGATTCTACAAAAGATTTTTATTTAGCGGCTTACGATATAAAGAATCTAAAGCAAATATTCGGAGAACAGGACAATTTGAAATATGTTAAGTATTATTTTAAAAATCCTTTTATTCGCTTATTGTTTGAAATACCAAGGTTAATATTTAAAAATAAAATAGATTTTGCACATTTTCAGTACAGAGTTCCACCATTAAAACTTTGCAAGTATATTGTAACTACTCATGATGTTTTGTTTGAAGATTTCCCAGAAGATTTCCCGAGATTAAATAGATTTCAAAGTTTTTTAACATATAAGTTTAGCGCTAAAATTTCAGATATTATTTTTACAGTATCCGAATATTCTAAAATTCAAATAGAAAAACATTTAAAAGTAAAAAATGTTGTTGTCATGCCAAATGGAATTGACGATATTTTTTTTGAGGAATATGACAAAGAGAAGACAGTTTTAGATGTAAAAAAAGAACATGGAATTTCAAATTATATACTCTACGTAAGTAGATGGGAACCAAGAAAAAACCATCATTTATTGCTTAAGTCTTTTGTCAATCAAAAAATTTATGAAAATTATCATCTAGTTTTTATTGGCGACAACACTTTTAAAAATAAGGATTTTGATACTTTATTCAATTCACTTGAAGAAAAAATAAAACAAAAAATTATTTGCTTCAAAAGAGTTGAATTTGAAAAAATGATATTATTACTTCGAGGTTCTAATGTAAGTGTTTATCCATCAAGAGCTGAAGGTTTTGGAATTCCGCCACTTGAGTCTGTGGCAGCCAAAATACCTACTATTTGTTCAAATCAAACCGCAATGGGCGATTTCGATTTTTTTGACAATTACTTTTTCAACCCAACAAATCAAAAAGATTTAGACGAAAAGTTAAATTATGTAATTGAAAATAAAGACGAAAATCTATTGCAAAAAAGAGAAATAATTAAGCAAAAATACAACTGGAAAATTGCAGCAAAAATTTTTAACTCTCAAATAGAAAAGTTTACTGATTCTTAGCCGTTGCACTTCCAAAAAACTTATTCTTTGTTTTCACTAAAAAGTTATAGTTTTTCGCAAATAACTTTTTCATCGCCGAAGCATCATCTTTTGGAAACCAATCAGTAGTTCTTGGTGTTTCAATAAAACGTTCATGAATTTGATATGCATAAGTTGCAATAGATGTTCTAAATCGACCATCGGGAAAATTAGTCATATCATATCCATGAAGTGAATATGGCGCACACTGTTGAATGATTAATCGATTAAAAGGAACTGCTAATTCAGCTTCTTCGTTAGTTCTTAGATCTTTGATTTTTAAGTGACCTTTATATTCAGGTTTCCAATCTTTGTTTAAGTACAACAATAAATTTAGTTCACGATACCAATTTTTATTTATCGGATGATAATTAAAATCAAGATGCATGTCTAAGAAGCTATTTTTCTTTCCTTGATGTAAACCACCTCCAAAATTTTTTGGATCAACAAAAGTTTTTTTGGCAGTAATATAGACTAATATATTGTTAAATCTTTCAGATGACAAATCATTATAAAGTTCTAAAAACTCTGGGCAAATTTCTTTATAATTTGATTTTTCAAATTTGTTATTAGCAAAAGCATAATCTCGGCTTTTATTATTCAATTCAGGAACGGCTTCGTATGCTTTATTTAGTTTCTCCAAATCACAAAAATCATCTATTAAAAGATGAGGAAAAGGCTGTGCTGTTAAATATTGAATACGTAATGAATCTAAATTTTTTTCAAGTCGTTCAAAATTAATCATAAAACAAAGTTTATTTTTTAGAACTACAAAAATAGAAATTAAACTCAATATAAAACATGATTAAAATCATTTAAGCTTATTGCAGTAGTTGTAATAACTATTTTATGGTTTATTTATAACATTTTATATTTATGATCTTCAAATAGTGTTATAATTAGTTATTTTTGCGACTTAAATTATAAGCGTCTCGATGAAAATAGCCATTTTAGGAACTCGTGGTGTGCCCAATTACTACGGTGGTTTTGAACAGTTTGCTGAATTTTTTTCGGTGTATCTTGCCCAGAAAGGGAATGAAGTTTATTGCTACAATTCTCATGATCATCCCTATCAAGAAAAAGATTTTTACGGCGTAAATATCATCCATCAATACGATCCAGAATATAAACTGGGAACATTTGGTCAGTTTATTTACGATTATAATTGCATCATGGATTCTCGTGAAAGAGATTTCGATATCATTTTACAATTAGGTTACACAAGTAATTCCATTTGGCACTTTCTTTTACCCAAAAAATCAATCATCATTACCAACATGGATGGTTTAGAATGGAAAAGAACTAAATATTCTAACCCAGTGCAGCAATTCTTGAAATTTGCCGAAAGGTTAGCCGCAAATAGTAGTGATTTTTTGATTTCGGATTCATTAGGCATTCAAAAATTCTTAAAAGAGAAATACAAAAAAAACTCCACTTATATTGCCTATGGCGCATATCCTTTTTCAAATCCAGATGAAAATGTACTGCAAGAATATAAGGTCGAGAAAGAAAAGTATAACATGATAATGGCTCGCTTTGAACCCGAAAATAATTTGGATTTGGTTCTAGAAGGTGTCGCGATGAATGAAGATAAAACGCCAATTTTAGTTATTGGAAAGCACCAAACAAAGTATGGTGAATACCTAAAAAACAAGTTTAAAGACCATTCCAATATCCGTTTTATGGGTGGAATCTATAATTTGGAGCACTTGAATAATCTTCGTTATTTTTCAAATTTATATTTCCACGGTCATTCTGTTGGCGGTACCAATCCGTCATTATTAGAAGCCATGGCATCAAGAGCTTTAGTAATCGCTCATAATAATGATTTCAACAAGGGAATATTAAAAGAAAACAGCTATTATTTTTCAACTCCAAACGAAGTAAAAAATATTCTGAATACAATCAAAAAAAATGATAACTTGCAATTAGTTCAAAACAATTTTGACGCTATTATCAATGAATTTAATTGGGAAAAAATAAATGGGGAATATTTACAACTCTTTGAAGAATGTATGGCAAAATCTACTAAAAGAAAACAAAAACCATAGTTCTTTTATTCCTTTACTTCTGGTCTTATTAACTATTCCGTTATCATTTGCCGTTAACAATATTGCGCTCGCCATTTTTTTATTAGTCGCTATTTTTACTTTTAAAAAGGAAAACTTCTCAGTAAATCTGCCTGTAATTTTACCAATTTTATTGTATATTATAATGATTTTTTCGCTTGCTTGGTCTATTGATAAAGCGAGTACAGCATCGGCTTTATCAAAAGAAATCCCTCTGTTACTTATTCCATTGGCATTTTTATTCATTCAGGATTTTTCGTCAGTACAAAAGCAAAAAATAATTGCTTATTATAGTTATGCGGTTACTTTTTTAGTTTTCTATTTTTTAACAAGAGCGATAATTCGGTATTTTATACTTAATGATATAAGAGTTTTCTTTTATCACGGCGATGATTTTATTGACTATGGATTGGTTCCCAAATTGTTAAATGCTATTCACGTATCCATTTTTGTGGCGGTAGCTTTTTTTCATTTTTTAACAAAACAAACTAAAACTAAAATAGATACTTTTCTATCGCTGATTCTATTTGGGTTTTTACTACTGTTATCATCAAAAAATATCGTTTTGGCGGTTGTTCTTTTGGTTTTAATTTATACTTTCTTTTTCGCTAAATCAGCACACAAACTGCGACTTCGAAATTTAATCTTGTTCGGACTTTTGTTAATTGTACTTTTTTCAGTCGGGAGAATAAAACAGCGGTTTGAGGTTGAATTTCAAACCAATACTGATAAAAGTTTAAGTGCCAATGTGGTGGAAGGCATTCCAAACGGAGTTCATTATGTCAGCATTAACGAAGCGTGGACAAGTCCCAAGTTCACACCTAACGACTATTTTAACGGAACCGCTTTTAGAGTTTACCAATTCAGAATTTTTATAGAATTAGTTAAAGAGAACGCTATCTTTTTTACTGGTTTTGGCCTCAATGCTTCTTATCCTAAAATTAAAGAGAAAGCTGATTTTTACAATCTTTATGAAGGAGAAAAAGGAAAAGAAGGATATCAAAATAAAAATTTTCACAATCAGTATATTCAGGTTTTTGCTGAGTTAGGTTTTTTTGGATTCATCCTTTTGGTAATAATTCTCATTTTTAATCTTAGAAACGCATATAAATCAAAAGATTTTGTTCATTTTGCTTTCGCATTTCTGATGATAAGTTTATTTTTGACAGAATCATTTCTTTGGAGACAAAGAGGAGTGGTTTTTTTCACCGTGTTGTATTGTCTTTTTAATTCATTCCCGAAGCAGTGGGATTTAAAAAATAACTCCAAAGTAGCATAAAAATTTATATGAAAAGAATATTAATTACTGGCGCAGCAGGTTTTTTAGGGTCACATCTTTGTGATAGGTTTTTAGCCGAAGGATATTTTGTCATCGGAATGGACAACTTAATTACAGGTGATTTAAAAAACATCGAACATTTATTCAAAGAAAAAAACTTTGAGTTTTATCATCATGATGTAACTAAGTTTGTGCATGTTCCAGGAAAATTAGACTATATTCTACATTTTGCATCACCAGCTAGTCCAATTGATTATTTGAAAATTCCGATACAAACCTTAAAAGTAGGATCGCTCGGAACGCATAATCTTTTAGGCTTAGCAAGAGTAAAGAAAGCTAGAATTCTTATTGCATCAACATCAGAAGTATATGGCGATCCATTAATTCATCCACAGACCGAAGAATATTATGGAAACGTAAACACCATTGGTCCAAGAGGTGTTTATGACGAAGCCAAGCGTTTTCAAGAATCAATAACAATGGCTTACCACACTTTTCATGGTGTAGAAACTAGAATAGTTAGAATTTTTAATACCTACGGACCAAGAATGCGACTCAATGATGGTCGAGTAATTCCCGCTTTTATTGGTCAAGCATTGCGTGGCGAAGATTTAACCATTTTTGGTGATGGAAGTCAAACGCGTTCGTTTTGTTATGTTACCGATCAAGTAGAAGGAATTTTTAGACTACTACATTCTGATTATGTTTATCCCGTAAATATTGGTAATCCAGACGAAATCACCATCAAAGATTTTGCAGATGAAATTATTAAATTAACAGGAACAAGCCAAAAAGTGGTGTATCATCCGTTACCAATTAATGACCCAATGCAACGTCAACCAGACACTACAAAAGCAAGAGAAATACTAGGTTGGGAAGCTAAAGTTAAAAGAGATGAAGGTATGAAATTAACGTATGATTATTTCAAATCATTGTCTTCTGACGAACTTTTAAAAGAAGAGCATAAAGATTTTAAAGGATATATCCACTAGAGTTTTATGGTTGCACACCAAACAGGCAGATATTCAAAGTACATTAGACCCATAAATATCATTTTTGATCTAATTGTAATAACCGCATTAAGTTTGTATTTCTTTCGAGAATTGAAACTTAACATGTTTTATTATTTGACATATCAAACCGTTACTTGGCTTTTTATTGCTGTTATTGTTAAGTATTACGAAGTTTTTAGGTTTACGACTCCTGTTGAAATTATTACTAAACTGGTAAAACAATTTAGTATTTTTTTGCTAATCGTTATTGCATTTTTTCCTTTCGCAAAAACCGCTATTTTCAGCGGAAAAGCAACAGCTATTTATTTGACGCTTAGTTTTTTTATTATCGTTGGGTTTAAATATTTTCTCTTTTTTTATCTTAAAAAATACAGAATTGCAACAGGTTCCAATTTTAGAAATGCGGTAATAATAGGATATACACCAGAGGCAATTAGGTTGAAAGATGTCTTTGAAAATCGAAAAGACTACGGTTATCGTTTCTTCGGCTTTTTTTCTGATAAAAAGCAGAACAGTGAAATTTTAGGAAAAATCGATGATATTGAAAATTATACGATTGCAAACAAGATCGACGAAATTTATTGCTCTTTAAACGAAATTTCAAATGAAAAATTAAAAGAACTAGTAGAGTTTGCAGATGAAAATAAGAAAGCAATAAAATTTATTCCCGATACCAAAGAAATTTTTTCAAAAAATTTAAAGGTTGATTACTACGAATTATTTCCCGTTTTATCCCTTCAAAAAACACAATTACACAACCCCGTAATTAAAGGAATTAAAAGAGCATTTGATATTGTTTTTTCATTGCTTGTAATTGTTTTTCTGCTATCGTGGCTCATTCCATTACTTACAATTTTGATTAAACTTGAATCAAAAGGACCAGTTTTCTTTAAACAAGGAAGACCTGGATTAGATGAAAAAGAATTTTATTGCTACAAGTTTCGCTCAATGCAAATCAATGGTTTTACTGAAAGAGAAGCCTCAAAAAATGATCCAAGGGTTACAAAAATAGGTCGACTAATGCGCAAAACAAGCATTGACGAATTACCACAATTTTTCAACGTTTTACTTGGTGATATGTCGGTTGTTGGTCCGCGACCTCACTTGTGGTCTCAAAACAAAGCTTATTCTAGTAAAATCAAAAAATATATGGTTCGTCATTACGTCAAGCCCGGAATAACAGGTTTGGCTCAGGTAAAAGGTTTTAGAGGCGAAATAGAAACAGAAGAAGATATGGTAAATCGTATTAAACTCGATGTTTTTTACATCGAAAACTGGTCGATGATTATGGATTTTAAAATTATTCTACAAACCGTAATTAATATTTTTAAAGGAGAAGAAAAGGCCTATTAAAAAGCATCCTTTTCAATTAGCTCTTTTATCTGTCTATTAAGATTGAATTTTTCAACAGAAGTGGAGAAAACAGTTTTTTTCAATTGATCAAAATCCGTTTTTTTTAGTTTTGAAATTTCAACAAGTTTTTCGTTCAAATCGTCGTAATTGCTCACTTTAGCAACCCAACCTAAATTGTTTTCTGCAACAATATTTTCACCTTCGCCACCACCAAAATATAATACAGGAAACCCGAGCGAGCCATATTCAAAAATTTTAGACGGAACAGAACCATAAATTCGAGCTTTTAAAGGAACTATAGCAACATCAAACGACTTTAACTTTTCATGCAACTCTTTTCTATCTAGCATGCCGTGAAAGAATATGTTCTTTTCAAATCGCTTAGAAATAAAAGTTTCAATTTGATTTTTCTCTGAACCATCACCAAAGATGTGAAATTCAATAGAAAGTCGATCTAATTTGATTTTTTCGCACAATTCCAAAACGCCTTGAGCAATTCCTAAAAGACCAGCATAAAAAATTTTAATATTTTGATTTTCAGTGGTTTTTATTTCCATCAATGCAGTTTCATGTTCTGGAAAATTTCGATACAAAAAACATTTTTTATCTGGAAAAACAGAATGAATATGCGTTATAATTTCTTCCGATTGACCTAAAATTAATGTGGCTTTTTTGTAAATAAATCGTTCAAAAAACAATGATATTTTATGTGAAAATGAGTTTTCTCTTAACGCTTTAAGCTCAATAGCAGCTAAAGGCCATAGATCTGACACATTTAAAATTATTTTTTTTTTCTTTAACGATAACACAAAAACAGAGAGAAAAGAAAGTAATAATGGCGGAGATTGAACTATTACTTTTTGAGGCGTTTTTTTGAAAATCAAATACAAAAATAAGCTTGTTGAAAAAGACAAAACCGAAAGTATTCTCACAATCAAATTTTTGCTCACACTTGGATAAATCCACAGCCGTTTTACAGTGATATTATCACGATTTTCAGTCACCGAAAATTTCCCTTTATATTCTGGAAACAATTCGCCCTTAGGATAATTTCCTAGTGGACAGAGAACAGAAACTTGATAATCATTTTGAAACAATTTCAAAGCTAATTGTTCAATTCTATTAGCTGCTGCGCCTTTTTCTGGCGGATAATAATTGGATATGATTAGAATTTCTTTCATTTTTACCACTAAGGCACAACGGAAGCACTAAGCTCACAAAGTAAATTTTAAAAGTTAAAGTAAAATAGTGTTCATTGTGTATTCTTTGTGAACTTCGTGGTTAAACTTTTAACAAAGCATCTATAATTCGCTCTGATGCTTTTCCGTCCCAAAGTTCAGGAATTCCCCTTTTTGACATACCATTTTCTAGAAAGGTTGTAAACGCTAAAGTCAAATTTTCTATGGAAATTCCAACCAAATTATTAGTTCCAATCTCTATGGTTTCTGGTCTTTCGGTGGTAGTTCGCATCGTGAAACATGGAATTCCTAAAACCGTAGTTTCTTCAGAAATTCCCCCAGAGTCAGTAATCACAGCAAAACTATTTTTAATTAAAAACATAAAGTTCAAATAGCCTTGTGGTTCGACAAATAGAATATTTTTTAGGTTTAAATTTGTCTCGCCTAAAATGGCTTTCGTTCGTGGATGAATAGGAAAAATAATTTTTTTATCACCAACCATCTTATCGATTCCTTCTAGTAATTCTTGTAACGATTTTTCTTCATCAACATTAGACGGACGATGTAAGGTTAAAACAATGTAATTACCCGTTTCTAGCCCAAATTCATCCCAAAAAATGGGTGCCGTAATCCGATTTAAATTTTGAAACAAAGTATCAATCATTACATTGCCGACAAAATGAATTTTCGAACCATCGAAACCTAATTTCAATAAATTTTCTGATGCTGAGGTTGAGGTTGTAAAAAAATAATCAGTTATGCTATCGGTTACAATTCTATTAATTTCTTCTGGCATTGTCATATCGCCAGAGCGAATTCCTGCTTCAACATGAGTAACTTTTATATTTAATTTTTTTGCTACAATCGCACACGCCATTGTTGAATTTACATCGCCAACCACCAATACTAAGTCACAAGGATTTTCTAGTAATTCTTGTTCAAATGCAATCATTATTGCAGCGGTTTGTTGCGCCTGTGTTCCACTTTTTACTTCAAGATTTGAGTTTGGATGAGGAATATTTAATTCTTCAAAAAAGGTATCACTTAAATTTTTATCATAATGTTGTCCTGTATGAACTAGTCTAAAAGAAATTGTCTTACCTTCACTTTGGTTCTTTTCAATAGCTTTGATTATAGGTGCAATTTTTATAAAATTTGGTCTTGCACCAGCGACTATGGTAATTTTCATTTTAGTTTTTTATTAGTGATACAAACTGTTTCAATTTTCCACTTTTAGAACGGGTTAATTTTTCTTTTCGTATGAAATTAAAATGTAAACCATTTTCTAAATATGTAGAAATAGCTTTTCCGATAGTTTTAATTTGATTGTTATCAAGTTCCTTTTGACTTACATATTCGATGTCAAAAGTATCAATTTTTGTTTGTTTTACCACAAATTCTTTTACATTTCCATCATCCTCAATAATACTTTTGGTAACGTAGTAAAAAGTTAATCCTGGTGATTTTTTTCCGCTTGGAAGAATCGCAATATCATTTGTTCTTCCAATTAGTTTTTTTAGAATAGGTTTTTTAAATGTACTTTTTTCATCAAGAATTCCAATATCACCAATATCATATCTTATAAAAGGATGTGCTTTGTTGTACAAAGATGTAATTACTATTCGTCCTTCTTTTCCTAAGGGAAGTACATTGTTATTTTCATCTAAAATTTCTACAAATAAGGTTTCTGAATTTATTTGCCATTCATCATTATTGTTTTGAAAAGCTATTAAGTCTAGTTCGGAAGCACCGTATTCATTTACAACTGGTACACCAAATTGTTTTTCCATCAAAGTTTTATCTTCTTCAAATAACATTTCAGAAGTAACAACACAACATTTCAACGTTGGACAAACCGATGTTAATACAATGTTTTTCTTTTGAAGAAATTTAGCAAATAAAACGATAGAAGAAGTATAACCGTTAATGTAATCGAACTTTTTATTCTGAAATTTCAGCAACACTTTTTCAAGAATTTCATCGGATAAATCAAAAATAGTGAATCGATAACTGTTTTTCAAAACATCTTTTAATCGTTCTTTCTTGTTTCCAATAAAATCTAAAGGAATTCCATAAAATCTTGCTTGTTTAGACGAATTAAAATCAATTCCAAACCATCCAAATCGATTGATGATATTTGCCCAAGTCAAGGCATGACAAAATTTATCTTTCGCAAAAATAAACGGATCGCCACTGGAACCCGAAGTTTTATTGACGTAAACATTTTTTAAAGTAAAGCCTTTAGAAAGTCTTTCAGATAAAGGTTTCTGAAATTCTTTTTTTGTCATTATCGGAAGTTCACTCCAATTTTGAATCTCCAATTTTCCAACAATTTCTTGATACGATTTATTGTTTTTTAGATGATATTCAACAATTTCTTTTCGTTTTAAATTAATATAATTTTCATATTCAGCATCAGAAATGGCTTGAATTTTTTCAAATTCAGCAATTGCTTCCTTCACAGGAAAACCATTTAATTTGAGCGATAAATTGAAAAGTTGAAACACAAAAATTCTATTTTGTTCAAAAATACAAAAACAAAAACTTTTCTACTGATTAGCTTTAAATTCTTTTGAAAACAAACTATTTTTGCAACACAACATAACAGCACAACACAATGACAATTTTACTACTTGGTTCTGGAGGAAGAGAACATGCTCTTGCATGGAAAATGTTACAATCTAACAAATGTTCTAAACTTTTTGTAGCTCCAGGAAATGCTGGAACATCGCAAATTGCAACAAACGTTTCTTTAAATATTTTAGATTTTGATGCCATAAAAACATTTGCTTTAACAGAAAAAGTGGATATGGTTGTTGTTGGTCCAGAAGATCCATTGGTTCATGGAATTTTTGATTTTTTCAAAAACGATTCACAACTAAATCATATTCCAGTAATTGGACCATCAAAAGTTGGCGCACAATTAGAAGGAAGTAAAGAATTTGCTAAAGAATTTTTAGTAAAATACAATATTCCGACTGCTGCTTACGACAGTTTTACAAAAGAAACGGTAGAAGAAGGATGTCATTTTCTAGAAACATTACAACCACCATACGTTTTAAAAGCAGATGGTTTGGCTGCTGGAAAAGGTGTTTTGATTATTCAAGATTTAGAAGAAGCTAAGTCTGAATTAAGAAACATGTTGGTTCATGAAAAATTTGGAACAGCAAGCGCAAAAGTGGTTATCGAAGAATTTCTTGACGGAATAGAACTTAGTTGTTTTGTTTTAACCGATGGTAAAAACTATAAAATTTTGCCAACTGCTAAAGATTATAAACGAATCGGTGAAGGTGATACGGGTTTAAATACAGGCGGAATGGGAGCAGTTTCTCCAGTTCCTTTTGCCGATGAAGTTTTGTTGGATAAAATAGAAACTCGAATTGTAAAACCAACAATTGCTGGTTTGAAAAGCGACGGCATTGAATATAAGGGTTTCGTTTTCATTGGATTAATTAATGTAAAAGGTGAACCCATAGTAATTGAATACAATGTAAGAATGGGCGATCCTGAAACGGAAGTAGTGATGCCGAGAATAAAATCAGATTTAGTTGAACTTTTCTTGGCGGTTGCTAATGAAAAACTCAATGAAGTAGCCTTGGAAATTGATGAAAGAAGTGCCACCACCATAATGCTTGTTTCCGGTGGTTATCCTGAAGAGTATGAAAAAGAAAAAGTAATTTCGGGAATTGAGAACGTTAAAGATTCAATTGTTTTTCACGCTGGCACAAAAATGAAAAACAATCAAATTGTGAGTAATGGTGGAAGAGTTTTGGCTGTAACTTCATATGGAAGCAATTTTAAAGAAGCCATAAAAAAATCTTACCAAAATATAGACAAACTACATTTTGATAAGATGTATTTTAGAAAAGACATTGGTAAAGATTTGTAAAATATTACTTGTCTTTTAGAGAAAACCAGTTTTTATTTTAAAAACGAATGCGCTGTTGTATCTTGGTTCTCTTCGTTATTGTCTTGGTGTTTTTGTAATTCCTTACACCAGTAAACAATGTAATACGAACAAATAATCATTAATGTCCAGCTCACGAGGTTTGCCAACCACCAGTTGCTCAATTCTAAACTACGCAGTAAGTCAAGTGGCACAAACAAAAAGTCAACAAATAAGGTTTGAATTCCTTCAAAAAATGCTTTCATTTTATAAAATGTTATATTTACACCACAAATGTATAAAATATCATTATGATTACAACGTTTTTTAGAAAATCTACACTTATAAATTATGCATTTTCGGTATTATTGCTGATTTTCTTTTTTACTTTTTCTCAATTTAATGCATCAACTAGTGTTTTAAATAGTAATACTATTTATGAAAAAGCATTGACTATTATAGTGTTACTAAGTTCACTTTTCTTGGTTAACTTTATTGTAAAAAAGAATGGGTTGACCAAAAACAGTAGTTATGCAATTTTGTTTTTCCTGCTTTATTTAGCTTTATTTCCTTCTATTTTTGGTAATTTGAAGCTGTTGTTAGCTAATTTTTTTGTCATTCTTGCCATCCGAAGAATGATTTCGTTACAAACTTTAAAATCTCCCAAAGAAAAAATATTCGATGCTTCGTTGTGGATTTTTATAGCAAGTTTGTTCCATTTTTGGTGTATTCTTTTCCTTTTTGTGATTTATGTTTCTATAATTTTTCACGTTTCACGAGATTACAGAAATTGGTTGTTGCCCTTCATAGCCTTTATTACTACGGCTATTATTTTCATTTTTTCAGCATTACTTTTTGATACATCATGGATTGATTATATTATCAAGCAAAGTCAAATTAATTTTCAAATTGATTCTTTTACTACTAATTTTCAGAATTTGGCTTTATCATTTTATGCGATTATTGCAGTGTATTTTCTTTTTTCAATGGTTTTCTCGCTCACGAACAGACCATTAATTCTTCAAGCATCGTATAAAAAAATGATTTTTGGATTTTTGATTGGCCTTGTTATTTTTTTGATATCGCCAGAAAAAAATAATGCCATATTACTGTTTACTTTTTTTCCGTTGGCAGTAATGGGAACAAATAATATTGAATACGCTCCGAGTAAAATGTATCAAGAAATTGTATTGTTTACAGTTCTATTGGGATGTTTACTTGCTTTTTTTGGTCAGTTATAATTTGCTGCCATAAGCTAAATCGCCAGCATCGCCAAGACCAGGAATAATATAGTTTTTCTCGTTTAATTTTTCATCCAAAGCAGCAACCCAAAGATGACAGTTTTTCGGAAGATTTTCTTCTAAATAAGCAATTCCTTCTGGCGCAGCAATAACTACAGCAATGTGAATTTCTTTCGGTTTTTGTTCCAAATGTAATTTGTGCAAAACAGCAACTATCGATTGTCCTGTTGCTAACATTGGATCAATTAGAATTAAATTTTTTCCTTCAAACGATGGTGCAGCTTGATATTCGACCAAAATTTCAAATTTATCATCGTTGTCGTAATGATGACGATAAGCAGAAACAAATCCGTTTTCGGCATCGTCAAAAAAGTTCATAAAACCAGTATGCAAAGCCAATCCAGCACGAAGAATAGAACACAGGACTACAGGTTCGGCAACAGTTGTAGTATGTTTTATGCCAAGCGGCGTTTGCACGTCAATTGCTTTATAATCCAAAGTTTTACTTAATTCATAAGCCATAATTTCGCCAATACGTTCAATGTTTTTCCTGAAACGCATGCTGTCTTTTTGGATAGAAACATCACGAATTTGTGCCAAAAAATGATTAAGAATACTGTTTTGCTCCGAAATATAATGAATGTGCATAAAGCTGAAAAATTTGTATGTTTGGGTAAAAGTATAAAAACTATATTTGCAATAAAATTTTACTACTATGTTTTCACAATTTGCCTTCCCAATTTTTGAACAAAGCATCAAAGACTATCATATTATTGATGATGTATATCAACCAACACTAAATCCTTACGAAAAAGGAAGTATTGAGTATCTTTTATATGCAAAGAATTGGGTCGACACTGTTCAATGGCATTATGAAGACATCATTCGTGATCCACAAATTGATCCGGTTGCGGCTTTGGATTTAAAACGAAAAATTGATGCGTCCAACCAAGTTCGTACGGATATGGTAGAATATATTGACAGTTATTTTCTTCAAAAATATACTTCGGTTCAAGTAAAACCAAATGCAAAAATCAATACCGAAAGTCCAGCTTGGGCAATTGATAGATTATCGATTTTAGCGTTGAAAATTTACCATATGAATGAAGAAGCAACCCGAGTTGATGCTACGCCTGAACACAGAGCAAAATGTCAGGAAAAATTAAACGTTTTGTTAGATCAAAAAAGCGATATGTTTACCTCAATCAATGATTTATTAACCGATATTGAAAACGGCGATAAGTTCATGAAAGTGTACAAGCAAATGAAAATGTACAACGATGATGATTTGAATCCTGTTTTATATCAGAATAAGAAATAATGGTATAAAATTTGTATTTACGAATAAAATGTACTATTTTTGTAGTACATATAACGTCCAATGAGCGGATTTGTCAGCTTTAGATTGTTCCAGTCTAAAGTAATTATAGCGACAAATACTGACTTTGGACATTTTTTTTATCTATATTTTTATGAAAACAGCAATTTTAATTGATGGAGGCTTTTTTATTAGAAGGTATAAATATATCAAAGGTTTTGAAAGTTCAGATACTCCTGAAATAATGGCAAAAAACATAGTTTCGTATTGTTTTAAACATATTCAAAGAATTAATAATTACCGTCAAAAGTACAATCTTCCGCCTACGGAACTTTACAGAATATTTTATTATGATGCAGAACCTTTTGATGGAGATTCTAAAAATCCCATATCAGGTAAATCAATGAGTTTTAAAAATACCGATTTATATAAATTTAGACACTCTCTTTTTACAGAATTAAAGAAGCAGAGAAAAATTGCATTAAGATTAGGGTTTTTAAAAAATAGCTCGAGAGAATGGCAAATAAAGTCAAGGCATACTAAATCATTACTTGACGGAACTATAAGCATTTCTGATTTAAAATTCGATGATGTAGAATTTCCCTTAAATCAAAAAGGAGTTGACATGAAAGTTGGTTTAGATATAGCAACATTATCTTTTAAAGAACAGGTAAATCAGATTATTTTAATAGCTGGCGATAGTGATTTTGTCCCAGTAGCTAAATTTGCCAGAAGAGAAGGAGTTGATTTTATTTTAGATCCGATGTTAAATCCTGTTGATCCTAATTTATTGGAACATATTGATGGTTTGATGACAATAAAGAATATGACAAAAAAGGATATTGTTCCTAAAGAAATATAATTTTGTTTTGTCAAAACCAATCCAACATATCGCCGTTATTCGTCTCTCAGCAATGGGCGATGTTGCTATGACGGTTCCAGTTATTCGAGCAATGGTTGCACAATCCCGAAGTCTCGGGACAACTGTAAAAATCACAATCGTTTCTCGACCGTTTTTCAAACCTTTTTTTGACGGAATTCCCAATGTAGATTTTTTTGCGGTTGATGTAAAAGAACGACACAAAGGTTTCTTCGGATTGTTGAAATTATACTCCGATTTAAAAAAAATAAATATTGATGCTGTTGCCGATTTGCATAATGTGTTGCGTTCCCAAATCATTCGAACTTTATTTTTATTGTCAGGAATAAAAGTTGCCGCAACCGACAAAGGCAGAGCTGAAAAAAAAGCACTAACTCGTGCCGAAAATAAAGTTTTTCAACCCTTAAAAACGATGGTTGAAAGACATGTTGAAACGTTTAAAAAACTAGGTTTTTCTGTTGATTTATCTTTGCCAAATTTCCCTGAAAAAGCATTTTTATCTGAAGAAATTTTAAGAATTTCAGGTAAAAAAGACAATTTTAAATGGATTGGAATTGCGCCATTTGCTCAATATGAAAGTAAAGTCTATCCGTTGGATTTAATGCAAAATGTAGTTGATAATTTAGCATTGAAAAGCAACACTAAAATCTTCCTTTTTGGTGGAGGAAAAGAAGAAACCGAAAAACTAAATACTTTGGCAAAACAAAGAGAAAATATCGTTGTTGTTGCCGGAAAACTAAAATTTAATCAAGAATTACAGCTTATTTCTAATCTTGATATAATGCTTTCTATGGATAGTGGAAACGCTCATATTGCCGCAATGTTAGGTATAAAAGTCATCACACTTTGGGGCGCAACACATCCTTTTGCTGGATTTGCACCATTCAATCAACCGCTGGAAAATTGCCTAACTTCTGATAGAGAAAAATATCCACTATTGCCAACTTCGGTTTATGGAAATAAAAAAGTGGAAGGTTATGAAGATGTAATGCGAAGTATTTCAGTGGAAAGTATTGTGAAAAAAATTAATTTAGTTTTAAACCATTAAGAAATTAAGTTTCATTAAGATTTACCTTAACTTTCCTTAATTTCTTAATGGTTTAATTTTTCTTCAGTAATGATTTCGTTAATTATTTTTAAATAGTTTAATTCGAAGTTTACATTTTTAAAATCTTCTATTTCACCATTAAATTTGATTTCATTAATTTCATTAAATATTTTATATTTAAAATTTATTGAAGTTCCATCTAAAACAAATTTTGTTTTAGTATTAATTTCTTTTAATTCATTTTCTGCTTCAACGACAATGCTATCTCCAATGAAGTGATTTTCTTTTTTTATTCTGATTAAATTTTTCTTCCCATTTTTTATTTTCACAAGATTCCAATTTCCCTCATAATCATTGTAAATTAGATTTGAAATAGTTGCTTTTCCATAATCAAGAATTATAACATTCCCAAAAGAGTTTAGTATTTCAGTAGTCAATTTATGTTTCTTTTTTTCAGTTATTTTAATAGCATGATTAATCCCACAAGAGGAAAATAAGATGCAAATAAATATCAAAATAAACTTTTTCAAATGGATTTAAAATTTGTGTTAATTCGTGAAATTTGTGTCTTTTTCAATCACAAGTAAATCTTATTTATTCTGCAAATCTCTAAAATATAACTTTTTAGATTAGAAATTGTAGCTTGATAATTCGGTGCTTCATAGCCAAATCGTTCGTGTTCTAGTTGCTCTTTTTGGATTGCATTGCAACCTTTTATGACTTCCTTAATCATGTCAAGCATAATGAGTTCTTTGCTTTTTTCTTTTTCAAATTTTAAGTCAACTAACTCATCTTCCAATCGTTCGCAATAATCCAAAAGCTCCTGAACTTCGGGTTCATCCAAAAGATCAGGAGCTTTTTTAAATATCTCTAGTTTGTTTTTCAAAGTTTAATTCTATAAAATTCAACACAATCTACATAACTGAACACTAAAATCTGAACACTGCCAACTGGCTACACATCATCAAAATCCACATAAATTTCTGCCGATGTTGGATGTGCTTGACAGGTTAAAATCAAACCTTCGGCAACTTCGCCATCAGTTAAAATGGAGTTCTTTTTCATTTCGGCTGAACCGTTTGTAATTCGTGCTAAACACGAACTGCAAATGCCACCTTGACAAGAATAAGGTGCGTCGATGCCTTGTTTTAAAGCAGCTTCGAGAACCGTTTGCTTTTGCGACATTTCGAAAGTAGTTTCTTCATCGTCAACCATAATGGTGATTTTGGTGTGACCAGATTGATTGCCAACGCTTGTATTTTCAGCAGTTGAAGTGGAAAACAATTCAAACTTAATATCTTTTTCGGCTACATTGTGTTCTTTTAAAACGGTTGAAACCAAATTAATCATTTCTTCTGGTCCGCATAAATAGAATTTATCAAACTCTTTTTCTTTGTGTTTGTTATTCAGAATGAAATTCACAGCCGATTTATCAATTCTTCCAAAAAGATCGCCACCATTTGACTTGCTGTAAACAAAATGTACAAACAAACGTCCAACATATTTCAGTTGTAAGTCGTGAAGTTCTTGTTGAAAAATGGTTTCTTCTGGCGATTTATTTCCATAAACCAAAATAAAAGTACTGTTTGGCTCGCTTTCTAGTACCGATTTTAAGATGGACATTACTGGTGTAATTCCGCTTCCGGCAACGAAACCTGCATAATTTTTTTGTTTATCAGCATTAGGTTCAAATGTAAATTTTCCTTCTGGTTGACCAACTTCAATAATATCTCCAACTTTTAAATTGTCATTGGCAAATTTTGAAAAATGACCGTTTTGAACTGATTTAATGGCAATGCGAAGTTCGCCGCTATTTGGAGAAGAACAAATAGAATAAGCGCGACGAATTTCTTGTCCGTCAAGCGTTAATTTTAAATTAACGTATTGACCAGCAATAAATTGATAAGTTGATTTTAATTCGGATGGAATGTAGAATGTAATTGAAATTGCGTTGGCAGTTTCCCTTTTTAAATCTTTTATGGTTAGTTTATAATAAGTTGACATGAATAATAATTTTTACAAAGGTAATAATATCAAGTTCAATGGCAACTTCAAAAATCAACTTCAATATCAAAAAACGATGGCAATTTCAAATCAAAAATTAATACATAGAAGTCTTAGGTATATAAAAAACTTATGTATATTTGTTCCAATTTAAATCGATTTAGCATGAAGAATTCACAGTTATATAAAGGAAGTTTGACTACGATAGTAATGAAACTATTGGAAGAAAACGGCAGAATGTATGGTTATGAAATTACCCAAAAAGTAAAAGAAATAACCAAAGGCGAATTGAAAATCACAGAAGGTGCATTGTATCCAGCGTTGCATAAACTGGAAGCCGAAGGCGTTCTTGAAGTAGAAATTGAAAACGTGGACAATCGACTGCGTAAATATTATAAGCTTACCGAAAAAGGAACTTCGGAAACCGTAAATCGATTGGCAGAACTGGAAGAATTTATTAAAAATATGCAAAGTATTGTAAATCCTAAATTAAGTTTTTAGCATGAAGTTGAATAATAAACAAAAAGCAGTAATAGAAGACTACCTTGACACTTTTGGAATAAAATATTACGAGCTAAAACAGGAGTTTCTAGATCACATGATTTGTAGTGTGGAATCTATTATTACTGAAAAACAAATAGGTTTAAACGAAGCAATTCGTATCGCTAAGAATGATTTTGAACCACTAGGTTTTAGAGGTATTATAGGGGAACGACAAAATGAATTGAAAAAATACTATCGAAAAGTGTATTTTAATTCTATCAAAGGGTTTTTCAAATTTCCACAAATTTTACTATCACTTTTTTTATTTATTTCTTTTTATTGCATTTTAAATCTTTATTCTAATGCTTTAAAAGCAGCAATTATTTTAAACTTAATGGGTGTTTTCTTGATAATTATTGAAAGTGTAAAATTGTTTAAATTAAGAAAGAAAGAAAATCAAATAGTTTTAAGGACAGATAAGTTTTTAAGTTACAATATAAGTATTGTTATGATGTTACCTCAATCATTATTGAATTTTATAAACGGATTTAAAGAATCGCTAGATATGGAGAACATAATTGTAAAAATTATCCTTGCAATAGTTTTAGTTTATAGTTTTTTGTCGGTTATAGTTTTTAAAAAATTGGCAAAAAAAGAAATTCAAGAAGTAAGGAAATTATATTATGCAGAATAAGAAACATAATTTGAAACAAATAGAAAAGCAATATCAAATAACCTAATTTGTTATGAAATTAACCACCCAGCAAATCGCAAAAATTGACGAAACTTTAGTTTACTGCGGCATTATATATGATGATATCAAACTAGAACTTATAGATCATATAGCTTCTGAAGTTGAAGTTGAAATGCAAACGAACCAAACTACCTTTTCTGAAGCATTTAATAATGTTTTTGATCGATGGAAAATAGATTTTAAACGCACTAGAGCTTTTTTCTCACTAAACACTTTTTATCCCAAAATAGCCCGAAATAAATTTAGCAATCAAGTAAAACTTGAGTTGATTTCAATAATTGCGATTTCATCATTGCTATTCATTAGTTTTCAACTATTGCCAAACTCCGCATCAAGATTAAATTTTGTTTTTTGGATAAAAAAAATGTTTTTTTATTCCTATTTTGTTGCAGTTATACTAATGCTAGCTTTAAAATTTTTAAATAAAAAAACAACTATTTCTTCTACTTATAAACACATGTTTGATGCTCGTTTTCCTGCAATCATTGTTTGGTTAAGTATAGCTTTAAATGATATTTTGCCAAATGATATAACAAATCAAAATTTATTTGTATTAACGATAGGTTTATTTTTTATGTATTTGTTTTCAACTATTTATTTAGGATTTAAACATTTTCAATTTCAAAGAAAATTTTTAATACGACTATGAAACTCACTAAAGAAAACATGCAATTTATAGATACTTATCTTGAAAATTCTGATGTTGTTTATGTTGACATTCGGTTGGAAATGGTTGACCATATTGCTACTGGTGTTGAAGAAAAAATGAGATCAGAACAGATTGATTTTTATGATGCTTTTAAAGATTATATGGTTGTTCACAAAAAATCTATCTTGAAAAATAATAAAAGCAGGTATAGTTATTCTTGGGAATCTATCAAGCAGTTTTTGTTGTTTTTAGTAAAGCCTTATATGCTGTTTTTGAACGTTGCTTTGTTTTTCTTTTTTAAAAAGATAGATGTCAACCGCTATTTTAATGAAGATTTTACAGTTAACAATATGTTTTCAGGACTTATCATTGTTCTATTCCTTTTTCAAATTGTGTATTTGGAGTTCATTCTAAAGAAGCGTTTTTACATTGCTGAAAGAAACATAGTCGTTTTGGTCACACTCTATTATTTGCAAGTCTTTCTTTTGCCAGTTTATTGTAATAATGATGTTTCCATTTATACAATAACCATTTTCTCTTTTTTGTTTTTGGGTTACATTATTTTTTTAGCCAAAGAAATTATAAAGTTCAATAGTTACATGTTAAATTATATCTGAATTATGAAACTATCCGCCGAACAAATAGAACGATTATACCAATTCACGCGCCAACATTTTGTGGAATATTACGATTTGCAAACGGAATTAGTCGATCACTTAGCCATTGCAATTGAAGCAGAATGGCAAGAAAACTCAAAAATTTCATTTGAAGACGCGTTGCAAAAAGAATTCAAAAAGTTTGGTGTTTTCGGTTTTATGGAAGTAGTTGAGCAACGACAAGCCGCATTGAATAAAAAATACAATAAATTGGTTTTAAACGAATTAAAAACTTTTTTTAGTATTCCCAAAATCATTGTTACTTTTTTAGCTTTTGGTATTGTATTTTATGCATCCAATTATTTACAACAAGGAGTCTTTATAATACAATTATTTTTTCTTGTATTGTGTGTGTTGTTTTTTGTTGGGTTAACAACCCTCGCTAATAGAAATAAAAAGAATTCAAAAGCAACAGGGAAAAAGTGGTTGTTAAAAGAAATTATTTTTGGTTACAGTTCATTAACGGGTTTAATTTATATACCCATACAGTTTGCCATTCGCATGGATGGTGAAAATTTTAATAGTTGGTATTTATCAGTATTTAGTTTTCTATTGGTTATATTGGGTTTGTTAGAATATATAGTTTTGATTCTAATTCCGTACAGAGCAGAAGATTATCTAAAAGAAACCTATCCAGAATATGAATTTGCAAAATAACATGTAACATTTTTCTATTTTTAGAAACTAATTCATCAAACAAAAAATATACTATGTTCAAACATTTTATCATGCTAGAGTGGAAATCATTTATTCGCTCAGCTTCTTTTGGGTCAAATCTTGCTCTCAAAATCGTCATGGGTTTAGGCGCATTATATTTAACAGCTTGTTTTGCAATATTAGGGACAGCAGTTTTCTTTGTTTTAAAAGACGAAGGATACGAACCATTAGAAACAATCAATAAGTATATGATTTATTATCTAGCGGTAGATTTACTCTTTCGATATTTTTTACAAAAAATGCCAGTAATGAACATCAGACCGTTGCTAACATTGAATATTAAAAAAGGAACCATTGTCCATTTTTCATTATTCAAAACGGCATTATCTTTTTTCAATTGGACACATGCTTTTTTCTTTCTTCCGTTTACTATTGTTTTATTGATCAAAGGATATGGTTATCAAGCTATTCTATGGCATATAGCCATGTTTTCGTTGATTTATTTGAACAACTTTATCAATATACTTATTAATAACAAAGATGCCATTTTTTATACTGTTTTGGCTGTTTTAGTTGGTTTAGGATTAACTCAATATTACAATCTTTTCGATATTACAATCTATACATTACCTTTTTTTCAAGGTATATATAAAACACTTTATTTGTTTCTTCTTCCTGTAATAGCATTAATTGGCACATATTATTTTTCGTTTCAATTTTTTAAAAATAATTTAAATATTGATGAAGGATTGGCCAATAAAAGCAAAATAGCTAAAACCGAAAATTATACTTGGTTAGAACAATTTGGAATTTTAGGAACGTTCTTGAAAAACGACATCCGATTATTGAGAAGAAACAAACGCTCAAAAACAACTTTAATCATGAGTGTGATGTTTATTTTCTACGGATTATTGTTTTTTACTAGTTCGATAGAAGCTTATGATAATCCGGCGATGAAAGTCTTTGCAGGAATTTTTGTTTCGGGCGGATTTTTATTCACATTTGGACAATTTATTCCGAGTTGGGATAGTGCTTATTATCAATTATTAATGAGCCAAAACATTCCTTACAAAGAATACATCAAATCAAAATGGTGGTTGATGGTTATTGGAACAGTAATTTCAACACTTTTGGCATCATTCTATATCTATTTTGGAGTTCATACGTATTTAATAGTTGTTGTTGCTGCTATTTTCAATATCGGAGTAAATTCACATTTGGTAATGCTTGGTGGCGCATTTGTGAAAACACCAATCGATTTAACTACGAGCAAACAAGCTTTTGGAGACAAACAAGCTTTTAACGTAAAAACAATGCTAATTGCTATTCCAAAAATGGCTTTACCAATGGTTTTATATGCAGCAGGTTATTATCTTTTTTCACCAAATATTGGGTTACTTTTTGTAGCATTAGCTGGAGTTATTGGGTTTTTATTTAGAGATTATGTATTTTCAAAAATCGAAAAAATCTACAAATCCGAAAAATATGCAACCATCGCCGCATACAAACAAAAAAATTAGTATTCAGTCCCGAAGCGTCGGGACAGTTTTTAGTATTCAGTTATTGAAACTTAAAAACTTATAAACCATAAACTTTTAAACTATTTTCAAAATGATACAAGTACATAATCTTTCAAAAACATATAATAACGGAGTTAAAGTATTAAACGTTGAATCGTTAGAAATTCCAAAAGGACAAAGCTTTGGATTAGTAGGAAATAACGGTGCAGGAAAAACCACTTTTTTCAGTTTACTATTGGATTTAATTCAACCAAGTACAGGACATATTATCAATAACAATGTTCAGGTAAACACCAGCGAAGCATGGAAACCTTTCACCGCAGCTTTTATTGATGAAAGTTTCTTGATAGGTTATTTAACAGCCGAAGAATATTTTTATTTCATTGGTGAATTGCGCGGACAAAACAAAGCCGATGTTGACACTTTATTAGCAAAACATGAAGAATTTTTCAACGGCGAAATTTTAAAAAGTAAAAAATACCTTCGAGATTTATCCAAAGGAAACATGAAAAAAGTTGGAATTATAGCAGCTTTAATTGGAAATCCAGAAGTGGTAATTCTTGACGAACCATTTGCAAATTTGGATCCAACAACCGTAAATCGTTTGAAAAAAATCATCAAAGAATTAGCTGACGATACCAATACAACTGTTCTAGTTTCTAGTCATGATTTGGTTCACACTGTTGAGGTTTGCAACCGAATTGTAGCTCTAAACAAAGGCGAAATTGTAAAAGACATTCAAACATCGCCAGAAACCTTGAAAGAATTAGAAGCATTTTTTGCGGTATAAATTTAATACTATAAAAAAAAAGAGTAGCTATATGGTTTTAAAAAACATACAGCTATTTTTTTTGCCATGTCAAAAAGAAACGTATTTTTACCCGTTAGTTATACTATTTATGACTTTTTTACGTTATTTTAAAAACGTTTTGATTTGAAAACCAATACTCTTAAATATGTTTTTTTTACTGGATTATTTGTTTTTTTGATAGCATGTTCTACCAAAAAGAATACTTTTATATCCAGAAATTCTCATGCACTTAGCACAAAAGACAACGTTTTATACAACGGTAAGCTTGCTTTAGATAAAGGAATTGCTGAGGTCAAACTTGAAAATATTGATAATTTTTGGGAACGACTTCCAGTAGAAAGGATGCAATTAAAAGACAATGCAATGATGCCTGGCGATGCAAAAAACGCCAACTTTGAAAGAGCTGAAACCAAGGCAATAAAAGCCATCCAAAAACATTCGATGTATATTGAAGGTTCTGAAAAAAACCCACAAATGGATGAAGCGCATTTGCTTTTGGGAAAAGCCAGATATTATGACCAACGATTTATTCCCGCACTCGAAGCTTTCAACTATGTTTTATATAAATATCCTAGTAGCGATAAAATTTATGAAGTAAAAATTTGGCGAGAAAAAACCAATATGCGTCTGGAAAACGATGCTATTGCCGTAAACAACCTTACAAAATTATTAAAAGAAATTAAATTCAAAGATCAAATTTTTGCCGATGCCAATGCAACTTTGGCGCAAGCCTATTTAAATCTAGAAGAAAAAGACAGTGCTGTGTCGAAACTAAAAATAGCGCTCGATTTCACGAAACTAAACGAAGAAAAATCGAGATATCGTTTTATTTTAGGACAACTTTTTGAAGAGTTAGGACAAAAAGATAGTGCTTTTGCAATGTATCAGTCAGTGATTGACATGAAACGAAAAGCAGGAAGACAATATGTTATTCAAGCTCATGCAAAACAGGCCAAGCAATACAATTATGAAAAAGGCGACACGCTTACTTTTTTAAACAAATTTAATGCGCTAATCGAAGACAGAGAAAATCGCCCATATCTTGATGTTTTACATCATCAAATGGCCTTGTTTTATGAAAAAAATAATAACCAATTAAAAGCAAAGAAGCACTACAACATTTCTTTAAAAAAGAAAAGCCAGGATAGTTACTTAGCTGCTTCTAATCATAGAAACCTTGCTGATCTTTATTTTATTGACTCTAAATTCAGTACCGCAGGCAAATATTATGATAGTACTTTAGTGTTTTTAAAACCTAGAACACGCGAGTATAATTTGATTAAAAAGAAAAGAGAAAACCTTGCCGATGTTATAAAATATGAAGGCATTGCTCAAGTAAATGACAGTATTATATCGTTATACAACATGTCAGACGAAGCTAGAACAGCCTATTTTGACAAGTATATTGCAGATTTAAAAATTAAAGAAAAGGAACTTTTGCTAATTGCCGAGAAGGAAGCGATTATGAAAGAAAATCAGCAAAAGGGGGAAGTAAATAATGATCCAACAACTAGTTCGAGTAAAGGTAAAATAAACTCAAGTTTACCGCCAGCTAGTAAACCATCTGCCAATAATGGAGGAGATTTTTATTTCTATAACCCAGCAACGGTGGCTTACGGCAAAAAAGAATTTGCGAAAATATGGGGAAAAAGAAAGTTACAAGATAATTGGCGAGTTTCATCAATGTCTACTAAAATTAGTAAAGATAATGCTACTGATGATGAAGATAAAACAAGCGATAAAGAGTCCAAAAAACCCGCAGTTGTTGACGAACGTTTTACCTCTGATTTTTATATTAAAAAAATTCCTACTTCACAAACGCTTATTGATAGTTTAAGTAAAGAGCGAAACTTTGCTTATTATCAACTTGGCGTTATTTATAAAGAAAAATTTAAAGAATATGTTTTGGCATCTAAAAAGCTAGAACAACTCTTGGCTTATAACCCTGAGGAAAGGTTGGTTTTGCCATCAATGTATAACCTTTATAAAATTTATGAAATAATAAATAAAGGCAAAGCAGATGCTATGAAAACCCGAATTATTTCGGAATATCCCGATTCCCGCTATGCTCAAATTTTAAATAATCCCGATAGTCAAATAGCGCTTTCAAGCGACTCTCCCAAAGTTGTTTATGAAAACATTTATAAGAAATACCAAGATGGAGAATTCAAAACTGTATTAACAGCAACAGAGCAAGCAATTGATAGATTTGCCGGTGATGAAGTCGTGCCAAAGTTTGAATTGCTAAAAGCAAACATTGTCGCCAAATTGAATGGTCTTGATGAATATGCAAAAGCCTTAAACTTTGTTTCGTTGAACTATCCAAATAGCGAGGAAGGAAAAAAAGCAGAGAAACAGTTGAGTGTTGATATTCCAAAGTTATCGGCATTGCAATTGTCTAATAACGAGTCTAAAAACTGGAAAATTTTATACGGCACCAAAGATTTTGAAGATAAAAACACTAAAATTTTACGTGAAAAAATCAAAAAATTTGTGGCTGATAGAGGTTTAAGCAAATTATCGGTTTCGTTAGATATTTACACCATGACTGACAATTTTGTGGTAATTCACGGCATTAGTTCACAAGATTTAGCCGAAGGAATAGTTTCGATATTAAAAGATTATAAAGATTATATTATCAAAGAAAAAGCAATCGTGATTTCGGCAGAAAACTACGCGATTGTTCAAATCAAAAAGAATATAGATGAGTTTTTAGCAGGCAATCTTGCCGATAATCCACCGCCACCAAACTGGGATGGCACTATTGAAAAGGAATCTGTTGCTCAGCAAGATAAACCAGTTCAAAACCAAGAGCAAGTTCCAATAAGTAATTCAAAAAAACAGGATAGTAATCAACCTAAAAATCCACAAAAAGGAATGGAGCAAAACGACAATCAATTTGGTTTGCCACCATCACCTCAAATGGAAAAACCAGGAAAAAAAGGATAAACTATGTTTGAAAAAAGCCCAAAATCCTATACCGATTTATTAGGTAAAACCAATAGAATTGTAGAAGGAACATCTATTAAAGGCGATATTGTTTCACCAGCAGACTTTAGATTAGATGGTCATTTGATAGGAAATTTTCAGTCAAAAGGTAAAATAGTAATTGGTCCAGCAGGTAGTGTTACCGGAGATATTATTTGTAAAAACGCCGATATAGAAGGTAGTTTTAATGGAAAAATACAAGTACAAGAAATGCTGAACATAAAATCGAAAGCACACATTCAAGGAGAAGTGATTTGCGGTAAGCTTTCTGTTGAACCAGGAGCAGAATTTAGTGCAACCTGTGTCATGAAACCTCATGTTAAAAACTTGGTCAGTGATGGACAATCAACAGAGGAAAAAACAGCGTAACAAATGGTTGGCACTCATAAATATCCCTGTTCAAATGGGCGTTATTGTTTTTTTGTTTGCTTATTTTGGACGTTTTCTTGACGAAAAATTTAACAATCCACATCGACTATTTGTCAAAATTCTAACTATTTTAGGCGTGGCATTAGCTTTTTATAATATCAGCCGTCAGCTAAAAGAAATCAATAAATCAGATAATCAATAGCATGAATAAAAAAAAATTCAAACCTCTTTTCACTCTTTTTTTACTTGGAATCATTGGTTTTTCAATTCATAAATTGGTATTTCATTTTTTTGTAAGCCAAGTTTATGAGGCAGCTTTTGTTTACTCCATACCTTTGCTATATTTGTTTTTCTTTTTCTTTTCGGCATTATTAATTTTAATTCTCTACAAAGTAAAACAGACCAGTATAAACTCGGTTGGTTACACCTTTTTGTTGCTGACTACTTTTAAAATGGCTCTATCTTACCTTTTTTTACGACCAATTTTAAGTTTAAATCTGCCTAAAACGCCCACAGAAAAAATAAGTTTTTTTATTATTTTTATTTACTTTTTGACAATAGAAACTCTTGTAACCATCAGAATTTTAAATAATAAGCAATAAAAGACCATTAAATCCGCATTTCTATCAAAAAAATTAAAACATATACTTTTTAGTATTAATTAATATTGTACTTTTGCACCAAATTTGAAAATAGTTAATTTAAGTTAATTCTCAGATATGGTGCTTTCTAAAAAACCACTCCATTTATTTATAGTAACTTTAGTTGCAATTCTACCATTTTTAAGCTCAGCTAATTCAACATCTGACAGCGTAAATGTTACTTCAGAAACTAATTCTGTTGCAGGAAAACTTACTGAAAATGCGGTACCAAAAGATATTAAAACAGAGATTAAAGAATTCATCGATCACCACCTAAAGGATTCTTATGACTTCACTATTTTTGGATATAAAAATGAAGCTGGAGAGCAAGAACATGTTGCAATTCCGTTGCCTATTATACTTTGGGATGGTGGCTTAAAAGTTTTTTCCTCTTCTAAATTTCATCACGGAGAAGAAGTAGCTGAATTTGATGGTAGTTTCTATAAAGTGTATCATTCAAAAATTTATAAAGTTGACAGCAAAGAAGGTCAAATTTCCGTTGACGAACACGATCATGCTACCAATGTAAAGCCACTTGACTTTTCTATAACTAAAAACGTGGTTATGATTTTCGTGGTATCGATATTGATGTTTTTATTATTTAGAAGCTTGGCAAAATCATACGCTAAAAATGCTGGTATTTCCTCTGGAATTGGACGTTTATTCGAACCAATTGTACTATATATTAGAGATGAAATTGCTATTCCTAATATTGGAGAGAAGCATTATAAAAAGTACATGAGTTATCTACTAACTATATTTTTCTTCGTCTGGTTCCTAAATATTTTTGGATTAACGCCTCTTGGCATTAACGTTACCGGAAACATAGCAGTTACTGCTTGTTTAGCGTTACTTACTTTTCTTATTACAACGTTTACCGCAAATAAAAACTATTGGGGACATATTTTTTGGATGCCAGGTGTGCCTGTGCCAATGAAAATTATTTTAGCACCAATTGAATTGTTAGGGATTTTCATAAAGCCATTTGCTTTGATGATTCGTCTCTATGCAAACATTGTGGCTGGACACATTGTATTGATGAGTTTGATAGGGTTAATGTTTGTTTTTAAAAATTGGTTAGGAAGTAGTTTATCTTTTTTGCTATCTTTTGCTATTTCCATTATAGAAATATTAGTTGCCTTGTTACAAGCTTATATTTTCACTATGCTTTCTGCGCTTTATTTTGGTTCGGCTGTAGAAGAGCATCATCACGAGGAAGCACATCATTAATTATTTGAATGTTTAATTAAATATATATATACATTATGGAAATTCCTAAAATTATTGGAGCTGGATTAGTAGTAATCGGAGCTG
Source organism: Flavobacterium aureirubrum (assembly GCF_038739835.1). NCBI lineage: Bacteria > Pseudomonadati > Bacteroidota > Flavobacteriia > Flavobacteriales > Flavobacteriaceae > Flavobacterium > Flavobacterium aureirubrum. The sequence continues at coordinate 51,954 of NZ_JBCGDO010000002.1, read as the reverse complement.
GTATTGGTATCGGAAGAATTGGTGGTTCTGCAATGGACGCTATTGCTCGTCAACCAGAAGCTACTGGTAAAATCCAAACAGCTATGCTTATTGCTGCCGCTCTTATTGAAGGTATTGGATTTGCTGCTTTATTCGCAGTATAATTCTAAAATTAAAGTATAAGCTATAACGGTTGGTTGTAGCTTATGCTTATATTTAAATTAAAAGACTATAATTAAATTATAATATGGATAAGTTAATAAATGATTTTTCGTTAGGATTGTTTTTCTGGCAATTTTTGATTTTCGTAGGATTGATTTTCCTTTTGAAAAAATTCGCTTGGAAACCTATTCTCGATGCAGTTAATGAAAGAGAAGAAGGTATTAAAAATGCATTACTATCAGCAGAAAATGCAAAGAAAGAAATGCAAAATTTGAAAGCAGACAATGAAAAATTGTTAGCCGAAGCAAGATTAGAACGTGATGCTATGATGAAAGAAGCCCGTGAAATCAAAGATAAAATGATTAACGATGCAAAAACCGAAGCGCAAACTGCTGGTCAAAAAATGATTGAACAAGCAAAAGCTTCCATCGAAAGCGAGAAAAATGCAGCTTTGGCAGAATTGAAAGCGCAAGTTTCTACTTTATCATTAGATATTGCTGAAAAATTATTAAAAGACGAATTATCTAATAAAGAGGCTCAAACTAAATTGGTTGAGAAAATGTTAGGTGATGTAAAATTAAATTAATCGTTATGTCAAGAGCTGCGATTAGATATGCAAAAGCAATTTTAGAAATTGCTATTTCAAATGGAAATGCCAACAAAGTTAACGACGATATGAAATCGATTGTTGACTCCGTTCATGGAAGTGGTGAACTTAGTGATTTTTTATCAAACCCAATCATTTCTTCAGAAGTTAAAATAAATGCCCTGTCTGAAGTATTCGCTTCGGTTCAATCGGAAACAAAATCGCTCTTTAGATTATTACATGAAAATAAGAGATTTGAAATTTTAGCACCGATAGCAACTCAATTCAACACTTTATTTGATGAAATGAATGGTGTAGAAGTAGCCAAAGTAACTACAGCTTTCCCAATTACAGCCGATTTAGAAAGTAAAATACTAGCTAAAATCGCTACAATTTCAGATAAAAAAATAACTATTGAAAATAGTGTAGATCCAAAAATAATTGGAGGATTTATTTTAAGAATAGGCGATAAACAGTACAACGCTTCTGTTGCTAATAGACTACAAGAGTTGAAAAGAGAATTCAGTAACTAAATATATGATGATGAAAGGAATTTTAACCGCTTTATTATTTTTACTTACCTGGAGTAACTTTGCGCAGGATATTAAATTGAAAAAAGGCGAAATCCTTGTTGATGATAAGGTGTGGTTAAATTATGAAGGTTGTGGCGGATTTAGTGCTAACTGTAGTTTGTTAATGACTTCTAGTAAAGAAGAAATTATTTATATGAACTTTGTTAAAGTTCCTGGAGTTGAACCTATCACAAATTACAACAAAACAGGCGATTTAACATATATCGAAATAAAATTTTTAGGAGTTAATCGTTCAATAGAATTAGATAACGTTACTTTTAAAAAAGCTATTGGCATTATTTATAATACAAAGTGTATTAATGATGATGGTAGTTTCGATGAAGATAAAGTGCAGAGATTAATTGAAAAATACGGAACTCCTTTTTCTGATCGATTAAATAAAACTACAAACAATACGAACACAATTATAATTAAAGAGGAACCAAAACGTTCCGGAGTAAACATAAATATTGGAAGATAAATAATACACTTATTATGGCGGAAATTAAAGCTGCTGAGATTTCAGCAATATTAAAAAAACAAGTAGAAGGATTTCAATCTGGTGCTACATTAGAAGAAGTAGGAACAGTACTTCAAGTAGGTGATGGTATCGCACTTGTTTATGGTTTGTCAAATGCACAATACGGTGAGTTAGTACAATTCGAAAACGGATTAGAAGCTATCGTTTTGAATTTAGAAGAAGATAATGTTGGTGTGGTACTTTTAGGTCCATCTACAGGAATTAGAGAAGGTTCAACAGTTAAAAGAACTCAGCGTATTGCCTCTTTAAACGTAGGTGAGCAAATCGTTGGACGTGTTGTTGATACTCTAGGAAATCCTATTGATGGTAAAGGACCAATTGGCGGTGAATTATTTGAAATGCCTCTAGAAAGAAAAGCTCCTGGAGTAATTTTCCGTCAACCAGTAACTGAACCATTACAAACAGGTATTAAATCAATCGATGCGATGATTCCTGTGGGACGTGGACAGCGTGAGTTAGTAATTGGTGACCGTCAGACAGGTAAAACTACCGTGTGTATCGATACTATTTTGAACCAAAAAGAATTCTACGACGCCGGAAAACCAGTATTTTGTATCTATGTTGCAATTGGACAAAAAGCATCCACTGTAGCAAACATTGCTAAAACTTTAGAAGAAAAAGGAGCTATGGCTTATACAACAATAGTGGCTGCTAATGCTTCAGATCCTGCTCCAATGCAAGTTTATGCTCCATTCGCTGGTGCTGCAATTGGTGAGTATTTCAGAGACTCAGGTCGTCCCGCTTTGATTATCTACGACGATTTATCAAAACAAGCAGTAGCTTACCGTGAGGTTTCTTTATTATTAAGAAGACCACCAGGACGTGAAGCTTATCCTGGAGACGTTTTCTATCTTCACTCAAGATTATTAGAAAGAGCAGCAAAAGTAATTGCTGATGATGATATTGCAAAAAACATGAACGATTTACCAGACTCGTTAAAGCCAATCGTAAAAGGTGGTGGTTCATTGACCGCGTTACCAATTATCGAAACACAAGCTGGTGACGTTTCTGCCTATATTCCAACTAACGTAATTTCGATTACCGATGGACAAATTTTCTTGGATGTAGATTTATTCAACTCTGGAGTTCGTCCAGCAATCAACGTGGGTATTTCGGTATCTCGTGTTGGAGGTAACGCACAGATTAAATCAATGAAAAAAGTAGCTGGAACTTTAAAATTAGACCAAGCACAATTCCGCGAATTGGAAGCGTTTGCAAAATTTGGTTCTGATTTGGATGCCGTTACTTTAAACGTAATTGAAAAAGGAAAAAGAAACGTTGAAATTTTGAAACAAGCCGTTAACGATCCTTATACTGTAGAAGATCAAGTGGCGATTATCTATGTAGGTTCTAAAAACTTATTGAGAAACGTTCCAGTAAATAAAATCAAAGAATTCGAAAAAGATTATATCGAATACTTGAACAATAAACACAGAGACACTTTGGACGCTTTAAAAGCAGGTAAATTAGATGATAATATTACTGATGTTTTGGTTAAAGCAGCCAAAGAGATAGGAGCGAAATATAATTAATAAAGTATTAAGTATCAAGTATTAAGACGAAAGACTTGAAACAACAAGAAGTAATCTTAATACTTGATACTTAAATCTTAATACTATAACAAATGGCAAACTTAAAGGAAATCCGTAATAGAATTACTTCCGTTCAGTCAACGATGCAAATTACATCGGCGATGAAAATGGTTTCTGCAGCAAAGTTGAAAAAAGCACAGGATGCTATCACAGCAATGCGACCTTATGCCGAAAAATTAACGGAATTATTACAAAGTGTAAGCGCTACTCTAGATGGCGAAGCTGGTGGTCAATATACTTCACAACGTCCAATAAACAAAGTATTAATTGTTGCTATCACTTCTAATCGTGGTTTATGTGGTGCTTTTAATACTAATGTAATTAAGCAAGCCAAAATTGTTGCTGATAGTTATGCAGGAAAACAAGTTGACATTTTTGCTATTGGTAAAAAAGGAAACGATGTTTTAAGAAAAACAAACACAGTTATTGACAACAAAAGTGAGGTTTTTGATCAATTAACTTTTGATAATGTAGCTGCGATTTCTGATTTATTAACAGAAAAATTTATTGCGGGTGACTATGACAAAATCGAAATTGTATACAATCAGTTCAAGAATGCAGCTACACAAATAGTTCAGACAGAACAGTTTTTACCTCTAGCACCAATTGCTTCTGATACTGCTGTTTCAACAGGAGATTATATTTTTGAACCCGAAAAAGAAGAAATTGTATTAACCTTAATTCCAAAATCGTTAAAAACACAATTGTACAAAGCCATCAGAGACTCCTTTGCATCAGAACATGGTGCTCGAATGACTGCTATGCACAAAGCAACTGACAACGCAACCGAATTGAGAAACCAACTAAAATTAACTTACAACAAAGCACGTCAAGCGGCGATTACTAACGAAATCCTCGAGATTGTTGGTGGAGCAGAAGCGTTGAAAGGATAAAATTAGTTTTTATAAATATTATTTAAGAGCCAACAATCGTTGGCTCTTTTTTTATACTTTTAAAATAAAAATTTTCAAATGCAAATTAAAGAACTCGCCACAGTAGAACAAATCCTGGAGGAATTTGAAACCATTCAATTTCTTTATCCAAATATGACTGTAGAAAAGTATAAGTCTTTTCTTGAAGACATGATTCCAAAGAGTTATAAGCAAGTAGCTGTTTTTGAAAACGATAAATGTGTAGGTTTGACCGGTTTTTGGTTTGGCACAAAATTATGGACAGGAAAATATATCGAAATCGATAATTTTATTGTGCATCCCGATTATCGTAAAAAAGGAATCGGAAAGCTAATATCTAGCTATATCGACCAAAAAGCAACCGAATTAAACTGCACCTGTATTGTTTTGGATGCTTTTACTGGCAATTTTCCGGCGCACAAGTTTTATTACAATCTAGGTTACGTGCCAAGAGGTTTTCATTTTATTAAAACTATTGACGAAAATGGATTTTCTTAATCTAATAAAAACCTATTTTTGTTTCATTAACAAAATGCACTTTGAGTTTATATAAAAATCTTTTCAAACAAACCCTTATTTACGGTTTAGCAACGGTTTTGCCGCGCATGATTAGTTTTCTCTTGGTCATGGTGCATACCGATAAATTGGCGAGAGCCGATTATGGAGAAACAACCATATTGTTATCCTATATGGTGTTTTTTAACGTCATTCTTTCCTATGGCATGGAAACCGCTTTTTTTAGATTTTATAATTCAGAACAAAACAAGAAAAAGGTTATTCAAACTGCCACAATTTCTGTTTTTTGGACTTCTTTAGGATTTTTATTTTTGTCACTTTTTTTTCGAAATACAATTTCTAATTGGATTACCATCGATGTAAAATATATAATCTATTCCATTTGGATTTTAGTGCTAGATGCTTTGGTTATCATCCCGTTTTCAAAACTTAGAGCAGAACAAAGACCAATGATGTATGCGTTTATTAAAATTGGAAACGTAATTATCAACATGATTTTAAACCTTTTTTTCTTGCTCTATTTACCCAAAATGGCGGTAAACAATCCCGATAGTTTTATAGCGACACTTTATTTCGAAAACTTTCAAATAGGGTACATTTTTATAGCCAATCTAATAGCGAGTTTAGCCACTTTTGTGGTGCTTTCACCTAATTATTTTAAGCTAAAATGGAAAGTCGATATACAACTTTGGAAAAAAATGATGCTGTATGGTTTTCCCATTCTAATAGCCGGAATTGCATTTGCAATCAACGAACACTTAGATAAAATAATTCTTGAATTTTTACTGCCTAAAAACACCGGAAAATCAGAAGTTGGCGCTTATGCTGCTTGTTACAAATTAGGATTATTCATGGTTTTATTTGCCACTGCTTTTAGATTGGGAATTGAACCTTTTTTCTTTAGTCACGCCAAACACGAAAACGCAAAACAAACCTATGCGGCCATAACTAAATTTTTTGTCATTTTTGGTTCTTTAATTCTTTTAACCGTTATCGTTTTTGCCGATGTGTTAAAATTAATTATGATTAAAGACGAGTCTTATTGGGAAGCAATGAAAGTCGTTCCGCTAATTATTTTAGCCAATTTCTTCCTCGGCATTTACAACAATCTTTCGGTTTGGTACAAATTGACCGACAAGACAAAAATTGGTGCCTATATTTCAATAATCGGTGCCATTTTGACTTTAGTGTTAAACTTTTTACTTATTCCAAGATACAGCTATATGGGTTCGGCTATCGGAACCATTGCTGCTTATGGTAGCATGATGACCATTTCTTATGTTTTAGGTAATAAATATTATCCAATACCTTATGACATGAAAAAAATTGGCGGATATCTTGGAATTTCCATAGTATTTTCCCTTGTTTCTTTTTATTTTTTCAGAGAAAATTATTTGGTGGGAATACCTTTAATACTGATATTTACTTATTTCATTTATTATAACGAAAAAGAAACAATAAGTAGCATTATCAAAAGAAAAAAATAAAATAATTACCTTTGAGTCTTCGCGATTCTTTGGCAAAAACATCATTATGCAAATAAAAATCATCAATAAATCACAACACCAATTGCCCAATTATGAAACCATTGCTTCGGCAGGAATGGATTTAAGAGCTAATTTATCCGAACCCATAACGTTAAAATCATTAGAAAGAACCATCGTAAAAACAGGGCTTTTTATTGAATTGCCGATTGGTTATGAAGCACAAGTTAGACCAAGAAGTGGATTAGCTGCCAAAAAGGGAATAACGGTTGTCAATTCTCCAGGAACAGTTGATGCCGATTATCGGGGAGAAATCGGTGTGATTTTAGTAAATTTATCCCATGAAGATTTTGTGATTGAAAATGGCGAACGAATTGCACAATTAATCATTGCAAAACATGAACGCGCCGAATGGATTTCAGTTGAAGAATTGTCTGAAACCTCAAGAGGCGAAGGTGGTTTTGGAAGTACAGGAGTGAAATAGTAATCAGTGTTCAGTAATTAGTAGGCAGTTTCAGTCTTAATACTTAATACTCAAATCTTAATACAATTTTTATGAAAATAATAGTACCAATGGCTGGTCGTGGTTCACGCCTTCGCCCACACACTTTAACAATACCAAAACCATTAATTCCAGTTGCAGGAAAACCAATAGTTCACCGTTTAGTAGAAGATATTGCGGGTGTTTTAAATCAAGATATTGAAGAAATAGCTTTTATTATCCATGAAAGTTTTGGCAAAAAAGTAGAAGAAGAACTCATCGCTATAGCTCAAAAATTAGGAGCAAAAGGAACTATCTACTATCAAAACGAAGCTTTAGGTACAGGACATGCCATTATGTGTGCTAAAGATTCTTTGACAGGACCAGCGGTTATTGCATATGCAGATACGCTAATTCGTGCCGATTTTGATTTAGATACCACTGCCGATAGTGTGATTTGGGTAAAACAAGTAGAGCAACCCGAAGCGTTTGGGGTAATCAACTTGAACGACAACAACGAAATCATTGAATTGGTAGAGAAACCAAAGGAATTTGTATCTGACCTTGCCGTGATTGGCATTTATTATTTCAAAGATGTTGCGGTTTTAAAGAATGAATTACAATATGTGTTAGACAACAACATTATTCACGGTGGCGAATACCAAATTAACGATGGAATAAAGCAAATGATGGCAAAAGGCATGAAATTTGTTCCCGGTAAAGTAGACGAATGGATGGACTGTGGCAATAAAGATGTTACGGTAGAAACCAATAGCAGAATGTTAGGATTTTTACACAATGATGGAGAACATTTGGTTGATTATGATGTAAAATTAGAAAATGCTACTATCATTCCTCCGTGTTATATTGGTAAAAACGTAGTGCTAATCGATGCTAAGGTTGGTCCAAATGTGTCTTTGGGCGATGGTTGTCATGTTCAAAACACTACCATTAAAAACAGTTTGGTACAAACACACGCTCATATAAAAAATGCCAATTTAGACAATGCTATGATAGGAAATCATGCGGCGTTTGATGGCAACTTTACTAGTATCAGTATTGGTGATTACTCTGTTTTAGAATAAACGATACTGAAATAAATTAAGGATATAATGATGAAATTTAAAATGTATGGATTATTGTTAGGACTAATTTTAGTGCCGAGCACACTTTTGTCTCAAACCGAACCAGAAGACGTGGCAACCATCGATAATAAATTTCAAAATTATTTTTACGAGTCTTTAAAACAAAAGAGCATTGAAAACTACGACAAAGCAATCGAGGCAATGCAACAATGCAAAGAATTAGAACCTAACAATGCGGTAGTCTATTTTGAATTAGCGAAAAATTATTTGTCATTAAAAAAATATAAAGAAGCCTACGACAATTTTGAAAAAGTAACCCAAATGGACGCCCAAAATCGTTGGGCTTGGGTAGGAATGTATGACGTTTGTTATGCAACTCAGGATTATGAACAAGCGATTACGATTGTAGAAAAGCTTGTCGAATTTAAAGAAGATTACAAAGAAGACTTGGTTTCATTGTACATGAATACGCAACAATTTGACAAAGCATTGGTGTTAATTAATGAACTGAACGAAAAAGTAGGGAAATCTGAAAAGCGGGAATTATACAAATCAGATATTTTAAAAGATGCAAAATACCAATCGGCAGAAAGGAATAACTTATTAGAACAGATCAAGAAAAACCCAAAAGAAGAGTCAAACTACGTCGACTTAATTTACATGTATTCGCGCAGTAATCAAGAAGACAAAGCCATGGAAATTGCTAAGAAATTGGAAACCGCAATTCCTAACTCTGATTGGGCAAAAGTAAGTTTGTTTAAATCCTATTTGAATAACAACGATGGCGAAAATGCTGTGAAAGCAATGAATATTGTGCTGCCAAGTAAAAAGATCGACTCCAAGATTAAACATCGAATGCTCAATGAATTTTTAATTTTTATCAAAAACAATCCAAAATATGAACCCGATTTAGACCAGGCCATTTCTTATTTTGACAACGATAAAGAGGTAAAAGTAGCAAAAGAAATAGGCAAATTTTATTACGTAAAGTCCAATTGGGACAAAGCCATTAAGTACTTTGAAATGCACCTAAAAAGCACCAATGAGGACATCGAAACACAACTTTTATTGCTTCAAGCGTTAACCGAAAAAAAACAATATGATGTAGCAGCAAAAAGAGCGGTTGAATGGACAGAATTATTCCCAACACAACCTGAGTTTTACTATTATGCAGGTTTAGCCAATAATCAGTTAACAAATTACAAATTGGCTACAACAGTTTTGGAAACTGGCTTGGATTTTGTTATTGACAACATAGATTTAGAAATAAATTTCAATATTCAATTGGGAGAGGCATACAACGGTTTAGGCGATATGAAGAAGAAAGAAAATTTTTTTACTAAAGCCAATGAACTTATAAAGAGCAAAAGAAAATAATGAAAAAGTGGAGTTACTTATTGGTGGTTTTTTTTATTGTGTCATGCAAATCAAAAGCGATTCTTGCCCACTCCAATGCGTTGGCAAATAGGAATACTATAGAAAAGTCCACAAATTCTGAAAACATTATTCAAAATCATTACAATAATAAATACGAATTTTCTACGTTATACATCAGGTCTAGCGCAAAGTATAGAGACGAAAAGCAATCGCAAAACGTATCCGCAGAAATCAAAATCAAGAAGAACGAAAAAATTCTAGTGAGTATTCGATTTTTAGGAATTACGATGGCAAAAGCATTAATTACGCCAAATCAAGTGAAATATTATGAAAAAATAAACGGCACTTACTTTGAAGGCGATTACCAATCATTAAGTCAATGGCTTGGCACCGATTTAGATTTTACTAAAATTCAGAACATGTTACTCGCTCAACCTATAGATGATTTAACCAAAGGCAAGTATGCCACTAGCTTAATCGATAAATTATATAAATTAAACAACGAAGAAGACAATACAGAGAAATCGTTTTTCTTTGAAACAGAAAAATACTTACTACAAAAACAAGAAGTAATTCAAAGTGAAAAGCAGCGAATGTTTCAGGTAAATTATTCAAATTTTCAGGATTTCACGACAGCATTTTTACCTTCAAACCTGCTAATAAATGCCATTCAAAAGAAAGGTAAAACAGAAATTTCAATTGATTATAATGCGGTTACATTTAACGAAGAACTTTCTTTTCCTTACAGTGTTCCTAATGGATATGACAGAATTTTTATAGATCAAACAAGCCAAAATTAACGACCATCATGCCAAAAAGCTTCTTCATTTTATTCTTATTTTTTGCAACATCTCCGTTGTGGTCTCAACCCGTTACCCAAGAACAATTGGAAGAACGAAAAGTTAAAATTCAGCTTGAAATAAAAGAAAAAGAAGAACTACTGAAATCAGTAAAAAGCAAAGAGAAATCGATTGTATCGCAGTTAATGATACAAAAAGAGAAAATTGGATTGAAAGAAAAACTAATCAAAACTACCGAGAAACAAACCAAACTATTGAGTAATGACATTTATACCAATCAATTAAAAATTAATCAACTCAATCGCGAATTAGAGCAACTGAGAAAAGATTATGCCGAAATGATTTTGAAATCCTATAAAAGTCGTTCAGAGCAGAGCCGTGCGATGTTTTTATTATCATCTCAAAACTTTTTGCAAGCCTATAAAAGGGCGCAGTATATGAAACAATATGCGAGTTATAGAAAAATGCAAGGCGAAGAAATCAAAGGAAAAACAAACGAACTTATCGTGTATAACACTAAAATTGGTGCACAAAAAAGCGAAAAAGAAAAACTAATTGTTGAGAACGAAAAAGAAAAGCAAGAACTAGAAAAAGAAAAGCAAGAACAAGAAAAAATTGCCAATCAAATCAAAAAAGACAGAGTAAAAATTTCAGCTGAAATCAAGAAGAAACAGCAAGAAACTAAGAAAATAGATGCACAAATCCAGAAATTGATACGCCAAGCTATTGCCTCTGCCAATAAAAAAACAGCTGCTGCTAATGCAAAAGCAAATCCAAAAGCTACAGCTTCTGAAAAGAAAGCCATTGAAACATCCACAAAAATTGTTTTAACACCAGAAGGAAAATTAGTCTCAGATAATTTTAAAGCCAACAAAGGACGATTACCTTGGCCAGTTGAAAAAGGCGCAGTAACGCTTGCATATGGCGATCAACCACATCCTGTTTTTAAATCTTTAGTCGTGCACAACAGCGGTATTGAAATAACAACGGACAATGGCTCCAATGCAAGAGCAGTATTTTCGGGAGAAGTGACACAAGTGCAATTTATAACGCCGTTAAAGAAAGCTGTAATTGTAAAACACGGCGACTTTTTTACCATTTATCAAAACTTAAGCTCTGTGAATGTAGAAGTAGGTGAGAAAGTTTCGGCGAAACAAAGTTTAGGAAAAATAAGAACCGATGGTGATGGAAAAACAACGCTAAAGTTTATGGTTTCTCAAAACACTACTTATTTCAATCCTTCTTCATGGTTATCAGGAAGATAGAGCACTTGTTGTTTTTAAATATTATCACACAAACAACGCTTTCAATTCAGTAGCATCATGCGGATTCATTTTTCCAGCAAGTACTAAACTCAATTGTTTTCTGCGCAAAGCAGCGTCATATCTCGCTTTTTCTAGTTCGGTTTCGGGAACAAGTTGAGGAACAGGAACAGGATTTCCCGTTTCATCTACAGCTACAAAAGTATAAATAGCTTCATTGGCTTTTGTTCTAATGCCAGACTCTCTATCTTCTAACCAAACATCAATATAAATTTCCATAGAAGTAGTAAAAGCGCGCGAAACTTTGGCTTCCACCGTCACCACACTTCCAAGAGGAATGGATTTGTTAAACGCCACATGATTGACAGATGCAGTAACCGTGATTCGGCGCGAATGTCTTCTAGCAGCAATACTCGCGGCTCTGTCCATTCTAGCCAATAATTCACCTCCAAAAAGATTATTCAAAGGATTGGTTTCGCTTGGTAAAACTAAATCGGTTAAAACGGTTAAGGATTCTGAAGGATGTTTTGGGTTCATAGCAAGATTTTTGACAAAGGTAATTACAGAAAACAAAAAATCCCGATTTCTCGGGAATATTTTATTCTTGTATCAATAGCCAAGCGTCTTTGTTGTCTAATTTTTGAATGTCCTTCATGGTTTCTCGAGCTTCGCCGTATGATGCGTAACTTCCGTATAAAACAGGATGTAAACCGTGTTTGTTGACAGGCAATCTTTTCGCTTTAAATCCAAGCTTTAATAACGAATTATATGCATTTTCGGCATTAGTTTCTAGTCGAAATGCTCCTGCAACAACATGATAAGGTTTTTTCTCGCTTGGCAAAGTTAAGGTAACACTAGGTAAAGGATTTTCGATGAAAAACGTCGCTTCTTGAATTTTTTGATCTATTTTTTTCTGAACATTAGACTGCACAATCAGCGTTTCTTGTTCAATCTTATTTAAATAATCATTATATAATTTGTAGCCCAAAACGCCTGTCAATCCTAAAGAAAGTGCGATGACAGCGGCATATTTTAACCCTTTATAATTTTTTCTTCGTTCGGGTGTGAAAGCTATTGGTGCTTTTTCCTCAAGGGCTTCAATTTCTTCTTTATACACTTCACGTTTTACAGATGGCGAAACAAAAGAAGATAATCCAAAAGATTCCTTCAAATAATTGATTTGGTCAGCAGGAACAAAAACTAAATTTTTTTCAGCATTGAGTGAGAATTCACCAATGTTTTTAACTGAAAAATAACCAAGTTCTTGAATTTTTGTTTTCCAATGTGACACTTCGTTTTGGATAGCATTTACTGCAATTTCGTATGCAATTTTTTCCGCTTGCGCCAAATGATTAGCCAATAATCCGTCGTTATTTTTAATAAACGGATTGAAAGAAATCATTTTTTTTGGCGGATAAAACGAATGTGAACTTTCATCTAAGTGTGCCGATTGGAATTCGGTTAAAAAAGCACCAAAACCGGGAACGGTAACACACTGATAACGGTATAACAATTGGGAGATGTATTGTTCAATCTTCATATGGACAAATTTAGATAATCAACGGACGAATCAAAAAATTATTCACAATTTTTATTAACAATTCGATTAAAAATGCAGTATTTTGTGCTGTAAATTTGACGTATGAATTCAACCGAGTTATTGCATATTTTGGCCTTATTGAAAGTGGAAGGCGTTGGTGATGTCGTGGCCAAGAAACTAATAAATCACTGTGGTTCAGCTGAAAATATTTTTCAAGCTAAAACAAGCCAGTTGAAAGCAATTGATGGAGTAGGCGATGTATTGATTAAAAATTTAAAGGACAAATCAGTTTATGAAAAAGCAGAACAAGAGCTACGAGTTATTCAAACCGAAAACTATAATGTTCTGTATTACCAAAATGACAATTATCCTGATAAATTGAAACATTGTATTGATGGACCAATTTTACTTTTTTCGGCAGGAAATATCAATTTCGAAAACCGAAGAATAATCAGTATTGTTGGGACTAGACAAATCACATCATATGGTACTGAATTTTGTAAAAAACTACTCGAAGACTTAGCCGTTTTCAATCCTATAATCGTGAGCGGTTTTGCGTATGGTGTTGATATTGTGGCACATCAAGCGGCAATGGATAATAATTTGCAAACAATAGGCGTTTTAGCGCATGGTTTAAACCAAATTTATCCGAAAACGCATAAAAAGTATGTGGCCAAGATGGAACAAAATGGAGGATTTTTAACCGAATTTTGGAGCAATTCCAATCCCGACAAAGAAAATTTTGTTCGCAGAAATCGTATTGTCGCCGGAATGAGTGAAGCGACTATTGTGATTGAAAGTGCAGAAAAAGGAGGTTCTTTGATCACTGCTAATTTAGCCAATGATTATAATCGCGATGTGTTTGCTGTGCCAGGAAGAACATCTGATAAATTTAGTCAGGGTTGTAATGATTTAATCAAGACACAACGGGCAAATTTGATGACCTCAGCGGCCGATTTGGTGTATTGTTTGAATTGGGAGATTGCTTCGCCTACTCGCAATGACAAAGCGGTTCAAAAACAACTCTTTGTTTCCTTGGATAATGACGAACAAAAAATTTACGATTACCTCCAAAAAAACGGAAAGCAACTATTGGATGTAATTGCTCTCGATTGTGATTTCCCAATTTATAGAATTTCATCAATCCTATTGAATATGGAATTAAAAGGAGTTATTCGACCTTTGCCAGGAAAATTATTTGAAGCGGTTTAGTTAGTTTAACCATCTAAGGCATATTAGAACATTTAAGAAGAAAGTTTACAGTAACAGCTTCTATGACCTTATGTTTATTATATGGTAAGTTTTTTACTCAAACCCCAATTTTTCACGCACTCTTTGTAAAACACCATCAGCTATAGTTCCAGCTTTTTTTGCTCCTTCTTTGAGTAAAGCATCCACTTCGGGTAAATTGTTCATGTAGTAATTATATTTTTCCCTTTCCCTTTTAAATTTTTCAAGGAGTAATTCGAACAAAGCTTGCTTGGCATGACCATAACCAAAATCTTTGTTGGCATTAGCATATTTAGTTTTCATGTCTGCAATTTGCTCCGCATTGGCAACCAATTTATAGATTGCAAATATTTTGCAAGTGTTAGGATTTTTGGGTTCTTCCAGTGGTGTACTATCGGTTTCGATGCTCATGATTTGCTTACGCAACGCCTTGTCTTCAAGGAAAATATTGATAATATTCCCGCGAGATTTACTCATTTTAAAACCATCAGTTCCTGGAACGTACATGGTTTCTTCTTGTATTTTTCCTTCGGGAAGTACAAAAGTTTCACCCATTTGATGATTAAAACGTGACGCAACATCACGCGTGATTTCGATGTGTTGCATTTGGTCTTTGCCCACAGGAACAAAATTAGCATCATACAACAAAATATCAGCTGCCATCAACATAGGATAAGAAAACAAACCGGCATTTACATCTTCTAATCTATCGGCTTTGTCTTTAAAAGAATGAGCCAACGTTAATCGTTGAAATGGGAAAAAGCAACTTAAATACCACGACAATTCAGCTGTTTGAGGCACATCACTTTGGCGGTAAAAAATCACTTTATTAACATCTAATCCACAAGCTAACCAAACGGCTGCTGTGCTATAAGTGTTTTGACGAAGTTCGTTTCCGTTTTTTATTTGTGTAATCGAATGCAAATCTGCAATAAATAGAAATGACTCGTTATTAGGATTTTCAGATAGTTTAATGGCAGGTATGATTGCACCTAACAGATTTCCTAAATGTGGTGTTCCTGTACTTTGAATTCCAGTTAGTATTTTTGACATTTTCAAAATTTTTCTAACCGCAAAGTTCGCAAAGTTTTTCGCAAAGTTTGCAAAGTTTTTATAAGTTATTTACAATTCTTCGCACACCATTTTTTAGCAAAACTTCATTAAAATTTATTAGCAAACCAAGTTTGTAATTGCCAAGTTTTAAATAAGTTAATGTTTGAGCTAAGTGAATTTCATTCAAAGATTCAACACTTTTAAGTTCAATAACTAACTTGTTTTCAACTAATAAATCAATTCGATATCCACAATCAAGTTTGACTTCTTCAAAAATTAATGGCATTGGTTTTTCTTTTTCTACTTTTAAACCGTGCTTATTCAACATATAAAATAAAGATTCTTTGTAGGCGTTTTCAAGTAAACCTGGACCTAAAATTTTATGAACATCTATCGCAGGACCAATAACTATTTTTGATATTTCATTTTCTGTCATAAACTCTTTTTTGCTTTGCGGAAACTTTGCTAACTCTGCGGTTTTAAATTCAAAGTTAAACCTTTGTATTAAAAATTACATACCTTTCATTACATTTGGCATTATGCGAGCATTAAAAATTATTTTTTGGACACTATATCGAATTTGGTTTTACATTTTAATGGCAATCCCAATAATCGTCATGTTTCCTTTTCTTTTTATTTCTATTCTTTCTGAAAAATGGTATCCTTATTTTTTTGTGATGGCTCGAATATGGGCAAAATTTATTTTGTTTGGTATGGGTTTTAGAACTAAAGTTAATTTTGAACAGGAACCAGAAGAAGGCAAAAGCTATATGTTTGTTGCTAATCATACTTCGATGGCTGATATCATGCTAATACTCTCTGTGGTAAAGAATCCTTTTGTATTTGTAGGCAAATCAGAATTAGCCAGAATTCCATTATTTGGATTTTTCTATAAACGAACTTGTATTCTTGTGGACAGAAGTAGTTCTAAAAGTAGAATGGCTGTTTTTGAACGAGCTCAAAACAGATTACAACAAGGATTGAGTATTTGTATTTTTCCTGAAGGTGGCGTTCCTGATGAAAGTATTTTGCTAGATACATTTAAAGATGGTGCATTTCGATTGGCTATTGAACATGAAATTCCCATTGTACCTATGACTTTTTATGACAACAAAGAACTTTTGTCCTATACTTTTTTTAGCGGAAGACCAGGTTTAATGCGTGTAAAAGTGCATCGTTTTTTTGAAACTAAAAATCAAAATCAAGAATATAAGAAAACTTTAAAGGAAGCAGTCCGAAATGTAATTTTAAATGAATTACAAAACGATATATAGTAAAAAAGAGTTCCTACCAAAATTGCTGGATTAGAACTCTTTTCTGTTATTACTCGGAAGCAATAACACCATCTAACTAATTTTAAAATTTTTTACGCTTTAGAATCTATAACTAACGCCACTATAAACACCAAAGATATACGGTCTAAAATCTCCCGCATTAGAACTAAAAGTATTCAACTGATATTTCAAAGTTGGCTCTATATTGAATTCAAAAGATTTCAAAAAACTGTATTTCATGCCAACGCCAATATTAGTACTAAAATGAATATTATTCAAATTATTGGCTTTACCTAGAAGCATCGAATTATTATCTGAAACTACAGTAATGGCATTTTCTTGAAGCAACAATGTACTAAAACCACCAATTACTTTGAGCCCAAATTTTTTATTAACCAGCATATAAGTCATTTCCAAAGGCATTTCTAAATAACCAATTTCTTGATTGAGATAACCTGTGTTTTGTTGTGAAAGAGCACTTTCAAAAGGTAACATTGCGTTTTCTGATGCTGAATTAACAGAATTATTATTTGAAATCGCACTATGTATTTCCATCATTGCACTTGAACGAGTTGGCGTTACACCCTTTAGTCCTCGAGATTCTATACTTGCAAAGAACATAATATCATTGGTGTTGTAACTCATATTGACTTTGTTTAATCCTGTTCTAACCGATAATTTTGAAGTAGCACTATAACTAACTCCAAGACCAAAGCCAACGCTGGTATTATAAGTTTTGGAATTGTTATCAAGTACGGGGTCAATGGCCGAACCATTTGAAATTGAACCCAAGAAAATAGGGGCAACATTTGAAGTAAGTTGCCACCTATTTACTTTAGCTTCCTGCTTTGTTTTGCTTTCTTTTTCATTTAGCAATTCTTCCAACGCATTGGTAACAACGCTGTTTTTTATAACAGAATCGTTAGTTTTTTTCTCAACTTCAGTAGTAGCGGCCATTGAGTTATTATTTTTTAAATCCTCAAGATTTATAGTTTTTGAATTGTTTGCAACGTCTTCTGATGGAACAATTTGCTTTGCCTTTTCGTCTAGATTACTAACTGATTTTGTGTCTTTTTTTGAAGACATCCCGTTTTTATTTTCATTGTTTATTGCAATTTCATTTTCAGATTTGTAAAGGATATTTTCATCTAGCAACGATTTGGTATTCTTTCCATTTGATTTATTTTTAGAGGTATTTTGATTTTCAAATTTTCTTTCAACAATTACTTTTTTTGATTTGTTTGAAATAGAATTTATTTCATTTCTATTTTCAATGTTGTCCTTTTTCTCTTTTGAATTAGTAACTACAGCATCAGTTGACGAACTAGTATTCGGGTTATCTTCTCTAAGCTTTTCTCCAGAGTCATTTCTTTCTTTTGAATATGTAACTACGTCATCCGATGATGAAATAGTAGTTGGGTTGTTTTCTCGAAGATTTTCACCAGGCATAGGGTTAGTTTTTGGTGACTTTTGCTGATTTGAATTTATGTCGGTTACAGTTGGATTTTCGGTAGAATTAGGTGCAATAAAAAAAGATTTGGAAACAAAAAATCCAATTAAAAATAAAGCAGCAACACCAGATAGTTTCCACCAAAAAGGGATAATCCTTCTTCGTTTTTTTTCTTCGAGTTTCTTTTCAATATTTACCCAGACTTCTTCAGCAGGATTTACTTCAAAATCTTTGAATTTTTCTTGAAAAATGCGTTCTATGTTTTTTCTTTCGTTCATTTTGCAGAAGGAAGTGTTTTGAATTCTATATTTTTAAATTGTTCAATTTTTTCTCTTAAAATCATCTTGGCTCTAGCCAAATTGGATTTTGATGTCCCAAGGTTTATGGTTAGCATTTCTGCAATTTCTTGATGAGAATAGCCATCAAGCACATATAGATTAAAAACTAAACGGTATTGATTTGGTAATTCTTGAATAATTTTTAGTAAATATTCTAAAGAAATATCTTCGTTATCTATTTCAATTTCATTGTCATCGGGAACATCTTCTTTTACAAGACTTAAAAAAGTCTCCTGTCTATATTGTTGCAAAACATGGTTAATCATTACTCTTTTTAACCAACCATCAAAAGAACCTTTGAATGAAAACTGATCAATTTTATCGAAAATAATTAAAAACCCATCTTGCAAATTGTCTTGTGCCTCAGTATAGTTGCGTGAATATTTTAAGCATACAGAAAACAGTTTTGGCGAATACAATCGATACAGCTGTTCTTGAGCTTTTCTATCATTCTTCTGACAATCATTAATGAGTTGTTTTATATCCAATTTTCAAAAAAGATTGTAATTAAT
This sequence comes from Flavobacterium aureirubrum, assembly GCF_038739835.1. Classification (NCBI taxonomy): domain Bacteria; kingdom Pseudomonadati; phylum Bacteroidota; class Flavobacteriia; order Flavobacteriales; family Flavobacteriaceae; genus Flavobacterium; species Flavobacterium aureirubrum. The sequence goes on along the minus strand of NZ_JBCGDO010000002.1, from coordinate 33,209 downwards.
TTACAGGCACTTCATATTCCAGAAAAATATCATTTCCTTGATCATCTTTTCCTTGCCAGAATTTGAAAAGATACGAACCATTACTAGTAACTTCAAAATTAAAAGTATATTCATCGGCAGCAGCATCAGCATTCAAGTCTTGGCAATTATCTCTTTGTTCAACAGCACTTCCAACAGCAATTGTCCTTATGTTTAAATGTTTATCATAATACAAACCATTAAAATAATGGCAAGTTGTGGGTCTGTTATAACGAACCGTAATAGGATATATTTCTCCCAAAGTAAATTCGGCTGGGATATCAACACTTTCTATAGGCAATACCTCATATAAATAATTTGGACCGGAGTCCACAGAACATGAGTTGAATAAAAAAAACAGAGCTAAAAGGGTAATTGTTTTTTTCATAATTTAAATATGATTTTGTAGCTTAGATACAATTTATTTTAAAAGGTTGCGTTCAGGTAATAAAAAAACGTCTAATTATTTTATTAACGAGACGGTTATTGGTTTTAGGCATTATTTTCTTTGATGAGATCTTTTATTTTTTGTTCCAATTCGTCTGCCAATTCGGGATTGTCTTTTATTAAAACTTTCACGGCATCTCTTCCTTGACCTAGCTTGGTATCGCCATAACTGAACCAAGAGCCCGCTTTTTTAATCACTTCAAATTCTACTGCTAGGTCTAGAATTTCTCCTGTTTTAGAAACGCCTTCACCATACATAATATCGAATTCAGCAGTTTTAAAAGGTGGTGCTACTTTGTTTTTTACCACTTTTACTTTCGTTCTATTTCCTATTACGTTTTCACCATCTTTTATTTGAGAAGAACGACGGATATCTAATCTTACAGAAGCATAGAATTTTAAAGCATTTCCTCCTGTTGTAGTTTCTGGATTGCCAAACATAACTCCAATTTTTTCTCTCAATTGGTTGATAAAGAAAACGGTACAATGTGTTTTGCTAATGGTTCCCGTTAATTTTCTGAGTGCTTGCGACATTAAACGAGCGTGAAGTCCCATTTTAGAATCACCCATTTCACCTTCAATTTCGCTCTTAGGTGTTAATGCAGCAACAGAGTCGATAACAACAATATCAATTGCTCCAGAACGAATAAGGTTTTCGGCAATTTCTAAAGCTTGTTCACCGTTATCGGGTTGCGAAATGATTAAGTTTTCAATGTCTACGTCCAATTTTTGAGCATAATTTCTATCAAAAGCATGCTCGGCATCAATAAAAGCAGCAATACCTCCTGCTTTTTGAGCTTCAGCAATAGCATGTAAAGTTAAAGTAGTTTTACCAGAAGACTCTGGACCATATATTTCAATTACTCTTCCTTTTGGATATCCATTTACACCCAAAGCTAAATCCAATCCTAGCGAACCCGAAGGAATTACTTCTACTTCTTCCACCGCTTTATCTCCCATTTTCATTACGGTTCCTTTTCCGTAAGCTTTGTCTAATTTATCAAGTGTTAATTGCAGTGCTTTTAATTTTGCTTCTTTTTCTGAACTCATTTTTTTTAAATTTAGTGGCATAAAAATAAAGCTTTTTTTGATGTGTTTTTCATCAAAATTTAAGAATTATAAACAATATATAACAAAAATTTATTTTCTACTTTTACACTCTATTTTCAATTCATGGAAAAAATTATTTCTTATCCTGTTTCCGTAGTTTATTACTTGTGTTTTGGATTGTGTTTGGTAATTTTTCACCCAATTCAGTGGATTTGTTTAAACATTTTTGGATATCAGGCTCATAAAAAAAGTGTTGATTACCTTAATTTTTGTTTAATCAAATGCATAAATCTATTAGGAACTTGGTTCCAATTTAGAAATATTAATAAAATTCCAAAAGGTGTTCCAGTTATTTTTGTATCCAATCATCAAAGTATGTACGACATTATTGGGATGATTTGGTATTTAAGACGATTCCATGCCAAATTTGTCAGTAAAAAAGAGTTAGGCAGCGGAATTCCTAGCGTATCATATAATCTTCGTCATGGTGGTTCTGTTTTGATTGATAGAAAAGATCCAAAACAAGCTATCCCAACGATTAAAGGATTGTCTGAATATATTGAAAAACACAAACGTTCTGCAGTAATTTTTCCAGAAGGAACAAGAAGTAAAGACGGAACGCCGAAAGAATTTGCGCAAAGTGGCTTAAAAATATTATGTAAATATGCACCTTCTGCTTATGTTGTGCCAATAACTATAAATAATTCATGGAAAATGGTTAAATTTGGTGCGTTTCCAATGGGTTTAGGAAATAGACTGGAGTTTATTATTCATGAACCAATAGCTGTTGCTGCGTTTCCTTTTGAGGAGTTAATACAAAAAACAGAAAAAGCCGTTGTAAACGCCATCAAAAATCAATAATCATTCGTGGTCCATTTTACAATAAACCTCAATTCAATTAATAATGTCTATTAAAAACATGCGTCTAGAAGTTATGCAATTTCTAGAAGATAAAGTTGACAGTTTTGTCGAACAATACTTAATTCCAGTAGAAAAAATTTGGCAGCCATCAGATTTTTTACCTAATTCTGAAAGTGAAACTTTTTTTGAAGAGGTAAAAGAACTTCGTGAAATTGCAAAAGATTTACCCTATGATTTTTGGGTTACTTTAGTTGGTGATACTATCACTGAGGAAGCGTTACCAACCTATGAGTCGTGGCTCATGGATGTGGAAGGCGTTGACAATGTAGAAAGAAATGGTTGGTCAAAATGGGTTAGACAATGGACTGGAGAAGAAAATCGTCACGGGGATTTACTTAATAAATATTTATACCTATCAGGAAGAGTAAACATGCGCGAAGTAGAAATTACTACGCAACATTTAATCAACGATGGTTTCGACATTGGAACAGGTCGTGATCCTTATAAAAACTTTGTCTATACTAGTTTTCAAGAATTGGCTACTTATGTTTCACATAATAGAGTTGCTCAATTAGCAAAAAAGTATGGCGATAATAAATTGTCAAAAATGTGTAAAATGATTGCTGGCGATGAGATGCGTCATCATCATGCGTATTCGGAATTTGTTTCTCAAATTTTTAAAGTTGACCCAAGCGAAATGCTTTTATCATTTAATTATATGATGAAACAAAAAATTGTAATGCCAGCCCAATTTTTGAGAGAGTCTGGAGAGAAGATAAGTTCAGCATTTTTAAATTTTTCTGACTCAGCGCAACGAATAGGAGTTTATACGGCATCAGATTATGTTGATATCATGCAAAAGCTTATTGCTAAATGGGAAATAGACAAGCTTACAGGCTTAACAGATGATGCTGAAAAAGCTAGAGATTATTTAATGAAATTACCAGCTCGTATGGCAAAAGTTTCAGAACGATTGATAGTGCCTGCCGAGTCTACATTATTCAAATGGGTCGAACCTGCATTGGTAAGATAATAGAAAAAAGGGAATAGAACATAGACTTAAATCCTTTCTGAAAAGAAAGGATTTTTTAAATTCACACCAATGTCACTAATTGATAAAACCATTTCTTTCGTAAGGGAAAAACTCGAAAATGCTGAAGGCGGACACGATTGGTTTCACATTGAACGGGTTTATAGAAATTCCATTTTAATTGCTCAAACAGAAGAATGTAATCTTACAATTGTAAAATTAGCGGCTTTACTTCATGATATTGCTGACAGTAAATTTCATCCCGACGCTTCGGGAGGAGACGAAACCATTGGACCAAAAACAGCTCGCGTTTTTTTAGAAAATGAAAATATTGATGAAGAAACCATTCAACATGTGGTAAACATCATTGAAAATATTTCGTTTAAGGGTGGAAATTTCGAAAAAAGTTTTCACTCTAAGGAATTAGAAATTGTTCAAGATGCAGATAGATTAGATGCTATAGGTGCTATTGGAATTGCGAGATGTTTTAATTATGGCGGATTTAAGAACAGAGTGCTTTATAATCCTGATATTGCTCCAAAGCTAAACATGACAAAAGAAGAGTACAAGAAAAGTGAAGCGCCAACGCTCAATCATTTTTATGAAAAACTACTTTTATTAAAAGATAAAATGAATACTGAAACTGGAAAGAAAATTGCTTTAGAGCGACATAAATTTATGGAAAATTTTCTCTCTCAATTTTATGCTGAATGGGAAGGAGAGAAGTAATCAGTCGCAGCGTTCAATTTTTAGTCCCAGATTTCAGCTTTTTACATGATGTTTCCACCTAGTTTGTCATTCCGTAGGAATCTCATTAGAATTTATAGAAAGTTTCAGTTTACAGTTACAGTAGAAATTCCCAAAAATTTTCTTTATGAATTACGTTTGTTGATTTTGGATGGTACTTTTCTGTAAACGATTTTGTGAATTTTACTTTTACATTTGGGTTGTATTTTATTTCAAAAGCGTCAATTTCATTGTTTTTAATTTCTAAAAAATCTATTTCGGCTTGTTGCGTATTTCTCCAAAAGAAGGTGTCTTTATATTGGTTTTCATAGGATAATTTCTTTTTTCTTTCACTTACAATAAAATTTTCCCACAAAGCACCAATATCATCACGAAGTTCTATTGGATTGAAGTTTTTTATCATTCTGTTGCGCAAACCATTGTCCCAAAAATAGATTTTTCTGCCTTTTCTAATTTCGTTGTCTTGGTTGTTACTAAAAGCATTCAAACTAAAAATTATAAAGTTTTTTTCGAGAATATCAATATATTTTTCAACAGTTAATCTGTTAATTCCTAAGTCGTCTCCTAAAGAAGCGTAGTTAATTTCACTTCCAATTCTATGCGCCAACATTTGAACCAAACGTTGTAAAGTGGATGATTTTTTTATTCCTTCCAAGTTCAAAATGTCTTTGAATAAAAAACCATCAACCAAATCATTTAGGATTTTTTCTTCTTTTCCTAAATTAGTAACTACTTCGGGATAATAACCAAAAACTAATCGATGTGGAACCAATCTAGTTTCTTCAATAAAATTGGTGTGATTGACCATTTCTTTATAGCTTAAAGGGAAAAGTTGCAACTCTTCCTTTCTGCCAACCATACTTTCTTTGGTTTTATCAGCAAGTTCAAAAGCACTACTTCCCGACGCAATAATCTGAATTTCAGGATTATTATCTACCATTCGTTTGATCAATAATCCAATATTATTAATCATTTGTGCTTCATCGATTACAAGAATTTTGTTTTCGCCAACAATGGATTTTAATCTATCACTTGTGATGTTTTCTAATAAAAGTTGGGTGTCTGGTTCATCGCCATTGAGCCACAAATAGGAATTACTTTGACACGTATTTTTTATCAAAGACGTTTTTCCAACTTGCCTTGCGCCAAAAACAAGTATTGCTTTTCCTTTGAATAAATAGGAGTCTATTTCCTTTTTTTGGGTTCTTACTATCATTTTACATCAATTTTATGATGCAAATATATAACAAAATGTTATTATGATATTAAAAAGGTATAATAATATGATATTACAATATCAAAAAAGTATAATAATATGATATTTAAAAATATTTTGTACCGAACACTAGTTACTGAACACTAATTTTTATTTCCCTTTAAAACTAGCTTTTCTTTTTTCTAAAAAAGCAGTTGTCCCTTCTTTAAAATCTTCAGTACCGAAGCATTTTCCAAAGTTTTTAATTTCAGTTTTATAACCATCAATACTGTCTTTGAAATTGGCGTTTATTGCTTTTATTGCAAATCCAATAGCTACTGGAGAATTACGCATAATTTTAGAGGCGATCGCTTTTGTAAAGTCAATTAATTCGGCTTGTGGAACAACGTGGTTTACTAATCCATAGGTCTTTGCGGTTTCGGCATCAATCATTCCTGCGGTCATCACTAATTCCATAGCGCGACCTTTTCCAACTAGTTGAGGTAAACGTTGCGTTCCACCATAACCAGGAATAACACCGAGTGAAACTTCAGGCAAACCCATTTTCGCGTTATCGGAAGCAATTCTGAAATGACAAGCCATTGCCAATTCTAATCCGCCACCAAGCGCAAAACCATTTACGGCTGCGATGACTGGCGTTTTTAAATTTTCTACAAAATCAAACAATAATTCTTGTCCTTGTGCGGCTAATTGTGCGCCTTCTTCGACTGAAAAATTAGCAAATTCTGAAATATCAGCTCCAGCAACAAATGCTTTTTCGCCTTCGCCAGTAATGATTATTACACGAATATTGTCGTCTTTTTCAAGGTTTTCAAATGCATCGTGTAGCTCTTTTATAGTTGCAACATTTAATGCGTTTAATTTTGATGGACGATTAATTGTAATTTGTCCAATTCCGTTTTCGGTGGTAATTAATATGTTTTCGAAGTTCATGATTGTTATTTTTTTGGTAAAGAAACGGTAAAAGTTGTTCCTTTTCCTGGTTCAGTTTCAAATGTAATCGTTCCTTTATAATTTTCGATAATATTTTTTATAATTCCTAAACCTAATCCCATGCCACTGTTTTTGGTAGTGAATTTTGGTTCAAAAATTTTCTCTCTATTGATTGCTTCAATTCCAATTCCGTTATCTGTAACTGTAATTTCTACCATCGTTTCTTTTTCTTTAACCGAAACCAAAACTACTTTTAAATCTTGTTCTTCGGGAATAGATTGACTAGCGTTTTTAACCAAATTGGTAATAATTCTAATGAGTTGTGTTCTATCTAAAACGGCAACAATTTCCTCTTTTTGACTTTTAAATTGGATAAAATCTTCGTTGAAAATATCCAAAGAAAATTCTACAACTTCAACAACATTTAATGTCTCATTTTGCTGTGCTGGCATCGAAGCAAAATTCGAAAATGCTGATGCTACCGAAGTCATGGTGTCAATTTGCTGTATCAACGTTTTGGAATAATCGTCTAATTTTTGTTTCAAATTGGGATCATTACCGTCAAATTTCCGTTGAAAACTTTGTACCGTCAAACGCATTGGTGTTAAGGGATTTTTAATTTCATGTGCTACTTGTTTTGCCATTTCGCGCCACGCTTGCTCTCGTTCACTTTGTGCTAGCATTGTCGCACTTTCTTCAAGTTTATCTACCATTTGATTGTAAGCACTAATCAACGAATTTATTTCCCGACTATTGGCTTCGATGACAATCTTTTCGTTTTTTTGGTTCAAACTTGTTTCATTGATTTTATCTGAAATGGTTTTCAACGATTTGGTAATATAACTAGAAAGGAAATAGGCCAAAGCAAAGGCAATAATCAGCATAAAAGAATAGACTTGGCTTAATCGCAAAAGAAATTGTCGTAGTTCCGTTTCATAAAAGCCGTCATCTTCTGCGTATGGAATATTTAAAATGCCAAGTGGTTTGAACTTATCGTCTTTAATTAAACTGTAGGAAGAGCGGTTCTTAACACCATCAATATTTTTTATGTCGACGTACCTTTTTTCTACTGATGATTGAACTAGCTTTAAAATGTAATTTGGAATTGGTGGCGCCACTTTATCGACAGAAAATTTGGCTTTTGAAGATTTCAATAATTTCCCTTCGAGTGAATAAATGTTGATTTCCACATTATGAATATCGGCTAATTCATGAATTTTATCTTTAAAGATGAGTTTTAGATTATCAGGCGTTAACGGATAAGTTGTGGTAGAAAGTACATAGTTGCTGTGTTCTTTTATGGCAAATTCTTTTCTATCTAATCGTTCTTGATGGTAATCTTTGGCTTCGTTTTTAAATTGAATAATCGAAATAGAAGCCATCAAAATTGAAGCAATTAATATCAATATAATCATCGATAGGAAAATCCTAATTCGAAGTGAAAGCATTGACATTTTGAAGTTTCTTAGCATTATAATTTATTTAACCACGAAGTTCAATAAGCAATCACAAAGTTCACTATTTTTCTTTGTGTTCTTGGTGCCTTCTTAGTCTTCTTTGTGGTTATTTTTTTCACGAATTCTTTTATAAAACTTGAACCCTAACATAATTAAAACCGAAAATAAAAAAATCCCGATGACTCCATAAATCCAATTGAAAGCATTTTTTAAAATTACTAAAAAAACCACAGCAAAGAGGATAATTGTCGCACCTTCATTCCATAAACGCATATAGTTTGACGAGTAGTTGAATTTATCGTTTTGCAATTGGCTGTATATTTGATGGCATTTGAAATGATATAAAAACAACGCCAAAACAAAACCTAATTTAACATGCATCCACGGCATTTGCAACCATGCTGGCATAATTATCAATAACCAAACAGCAAATACTGTTGCTAATACGGCGCTTGGCCAAGTAATGATATACCACAATCGATAGGTCATTATTTTGTACTGGTTTAATAAAATTTCTCTCTCTGGTGATGGTTTATCGTTAGCTTCAATTTGATAGACAAACAAGCGAACAATATAAAATAATCCGGCAAACCAGGTGATAACAAAGATTAAATGAAGCGATTTTATGTAATTGTAGAGTTCCATTTTTCAGTTCTCAGTTTTCAGTTCTCAGTTTTCAGTTTTCCGTCGCATCTGTTTACTGTGAATGAGACTGTAAACTAAATTAGTTATTTTTAAAATCCTTCACCCAATTCGCAACCACACCACACCATTCGTCTTCATCATTCAAACACGGAATGGCTATAAATTCTTCGCCACCATGGTGTAAAAACTCTTCATTAGCTTCCATGGCAATTTCCTCTAAAGTTTCTAAACAATCAGCAACAAATGCTGGCGTTACAACAGCTAATTTTTTAATTCCTTTATTTGGCATTTTGTTGATTTCAACATCAGTATAAGGTGTTAACCATTTATCGCCAGCCAAGCGTGATTGAAATGTTTGGCTGTATTTTCCCTCGGGAATTCCTAGGGCTTCTACCACTTGCTTGGTTGTTTCATAACATTGATGACTGTAGCAAAATTCATGTGCAGGCGATGGTGTGCTGCAACAGGTTCTGTCCATTTTGCAATGTGACTTGGTAATGTCTGTTTTTCGGATATGACGTTTTGGAATGCCGTGATAGGAAAATAATAAATGGTCGTAGTCAAATCCTTCCAAATGTTTTTTGATGGAATTGGCTAGCGCTTTGATGTAATCAGTTTTATTGTAAAAAGCAGGCACAACAGTAAACTTCATTTCGGTGAAATACTTTTGGCGTAATTCTTCAGCAAGCGCAACAATAGTTGTTGTAGATGCCATGGCATGTTGCGGATAAAGTGGTAAAAGCATTACCTCAGTTACGCCTTTGTCTTTTAACTCTTGCAACCCTTTTTGGATAGTCATCGTTCCGTAACGCATTGCTAAAGCAACAGGAATATCTACCAATTTTTGCACTTTTTTATGCATTTTTTTGGAAATGACAATCAGCGGCGAACCTTCATCGGTCCAGATTCTGCTATAGGCTTCGGCAGATTTTTTTGGTCGCGTTTGTAAAATAATACCACGAACTAACAAAGCACGTAATAAAAACGGAACGTCAATTACGTATTTATCCATTAAAAATTCATCTAAATACGGTTTAACATCTTTAGCTGTTGGACTTTCGGGTGACCCGAGATTTACTAATAATACTCCTTTCATTGTTGCAATTTTTTGTAATTTTCTTTTTCGATTTAACTGTTTTGGCTCATCGCCATCAAATATTTTTTTGGTGTTGTGGCAAATTTCTTTTTGAAAGCCGCAATAAAATGACTTCCTGTACTGTAGCCAATTTTTAATCCCACTTCATTTACATTGTATGAACCCGAGTCCAATAATTGTCGGGCGTAATCCATTTTGTAGTCAAATAAAAAACCATAAACTGTATCACCATAAATTTGTTTGAAACCCATTTTTAGTTTTTTCAAAGTCAATCCCACTTGATTGGCTAAAGCTTCTAAACTTGGTGGTTCAGCCATATTGGCAATAATAATTTCCTTTGCTTTTTTGATTTTTAACACATTTTCTTCGTCTAATAAAAACGGACATTGCTCTGCATTTGGGTCTTCATTTCTATTAAAAAATAAACTCAACAGTTCATATCCTTTGCCCTTGTAATATAAATTTTTAATTGAAGGATTTAAGTTGTAATGAAACATTTGGTTCAAAACAATTGCCATGGATGGACTGATATTACTTTCGTTATAATATTTTTTGTCTTTGTTTTCTTTGCTCAAAAACGGAATATGTTCTGCATCGGAAGTAAATAATCCATGAAATTTTTTAATAGAAACTAAAATTGTAATCAACCATGATTTTGGTGCAATTTCAACATGTAGTGGTAGTTCTTTTTCTGGATTGTAAAATAAAAGACATTTTTCTTCATTTAAATCCAAGGTATAGTTTCCATTGTTAAAAATGAATTTTGCACTTCCTTTTAAACCAAAGTGAAATTGGATTAACCCCATAGTTACAGGACTTTGGAAAGTTGAGATTTCCTCCGAATCATTTTGCAAACGAATTAGGGTAAAATCATTATCAATCGTAATTATTTCTTTTGAACCCATAGCGATATTTTTTTAAAAACGTAAAACTAAAAAACAAGCACCTTTATTTAGAATTAATCTACATAAGAACCAATAATCCACCTGAATTTAGTGCAAAATTAAAAGAAATAACGATACAAATGCGGTTGCCTTAAAAAATATCTCACAGCGACACAAAAAGTTCTTTTAGCGTTGTTTTTGTAATAACCTTAGCAATAACTTTGTCAATTCTTTGGGGAAAGTGCTAAATATGGAAAACGGAAACATTACGAAGCATACTACTTTTTATGCTGTTGGTTTAAGTTATAAAAAAGCCGACGCCGATATTAGAGGTAAGTTTAGCTTAGATGATCATTCAAAAACAACTGTTCTTGAGCAAGCTAAAAGTGAAGGCATAGAGTCGCTCATAGTTACTTCTACTTGCAATCGTACTGAAATTTATGGTTTTGCGCAACATCCTTTTCAATTAATCAAGCTACTTTGTGATAATAGCAACGGTACTGTAGAGGAATTTCAAAAGGTAGCTTACATCTATAAAAATCAAGAAGCGGTTTCCTATATGTTTCGGGTTGGAACAGGCTTAGACAGTCAAATCTTAGGTGATTTTGAAATTATTAGTCAAATTAAATCGGCTTTCGCCGAAAGTAAATCGCATAATTTAGTAAACGCATTTTTAGAACGATTAGTAAATGCGGTAATTCAAGCTAGTAAAAAAATTAAAAATGAAACCGAAATTTCCTCAGGCGCAACATCCGTTTCTTTTGCCTCGGTTCGTTATATTTTTGACAACGTAGAAGATATTGCCAATAAAAACATTTTGCTTTTCGGAACAGGAAAAATTGGACGAAATACTTGTGAAAATTTAGTAAAGCATACTAAACACGAGCAAATCACTTTAATCAATCGTACAAAAGACAAAGCCGAAAAATTGGCCAGAAAATTGGATGTTGTTGTCAAAGATTACGCCGATTTACAACTCGAAATTCGAAAAGCTGATGTATTAGTAGTAGCAACAGGAGCACAAAATCCCACAGTAGATAAAGCAATTTTGAATCTTAATAAACCATTACTGATTTTGGATTTATCTATTCCAAAAAATGTCAACGAAAATGTTAAAAATATCGAAGGCGTAACCTTAGTTCACATGGATCATTTATCACAAATGACCGACGAAACTTTAGAAAATCGCAAGAAACATATTCCAGCCGCAGAAGCCATTATCGAGGAAATAAAAGACGAATTTATAGCTTGGACTAAACAAAGAAAATTTGCCCCAACTATTCATGCGCTAAAACAAAAACTAAATACCATCAAAGAAAGCGAACTCAACGTGCAACGTAAAAAATTATCTAATTTTGACGAAGAACAAGCCGAGTTAATCAGCGCCAGAATTATACAGAAAATAACCAATCATTTTGCCAATCATTTGAAAGATGACAACACCACAGTTGATGAAAGCATAGAATGGATTGAGAAAGTTTTTCAGTTAGAAACCTCTTCTAAATAAAATGGCCAAAACAATCAGAATAGGAACTCGCGATAGCGAACTCGCACTTTGGCAAGCTAAAACAGTTGAAAAAAAACTAAACGATTTAGGATATAAAACCGAAATTATTGCTGTAAAATCGCAAGGCGATATTATTCTTGACAAGCCACTTTACGAACTTGGCATCACCGGAATTTTTACCAAAACCCTTGACATTGCCATGATTAATGGTCAAGTGGATATTGCAGTACATTCTATGAAAGATGTGCCAACCGCATTGCCACAAGGAATTATCCAAGCAGCAGTTTTAGAAAGAGCCAATGTTTTGGATATTTTAGTTCACAAAGGGAATACTGATTTTCTAGAAAAAGAAGCTACAGTTGCAACAGGAAGTTTACGGCGTCAAGCGCAATGGTGGAATAAATACCCTAATCATACTGTGGTTGATTTACGTGGAAACGTGAACACCAGAATGCAAAAACTAAACGATAACCACTGGAATGGAGCCGTTTTTGCCGCAGCAGGATTGGAAAGAATTAATTTAAAACCCGAAAATTTTATCAGTTTAGATTGGATGATTCCAGCGCCAGCACAAGGTGCAATGGTAGTTTTGGCAATGGGAAATGATAATTATACTATAGATGCTGTTGCTCAATTAAATGATATAGAAACCGAAATTTGCACCTCTATCGAAAGACAATTTTTAAAAACTCTAGAAGGCGGATGTACAGCACCAATTGGAGCTTTAGCAAAATATAATGAAAATGACGACACCATAAATTTAAAAGGTGTTTTACTATCAATTGACGGCAAACAAAAGTTAGAAATTGAAAAAACAGTTGACATTTCTGAATGGAAAAAAATTGGGTTCAATTGTGCGCAAGAAATTTTAAACAATGGCGGAATAGCATTGATGGCAGAAATTAAAAAGGTATTAAAAAAATAAATTTTTATAATTTTTAACCTGTGTTCCAAAATCAATGACGAAACAAATCAACATAGTATCAACCAAAAAGCTTTTACCCAATCAAAAGCAACTTTTACTTGATAGAGATTTTGTTGTAATTGAGGAAGATTTTATCGCAACTAAAATCAAAAATTTTGAGTTATCAAAAATCAATGATAATTTAATTTTTACTAGTCAAAATGCCGTTCAAAGTGTTTTACAAAATCCAAACTGTAGCGAATTAAAAAGCAAAAATGTTTTTTGCATTGGATTAAAAACCAAGAAGCTTTTGGCAGAAAACGGATTTAACGTCATAGCTTACACAGGTTATGCAGCAGATTTGGCAGAGATTATTTCGTTGATTTACAACAAAGAAAGCTACACTTTTTTCAGTGGAAATTTACGCCGTGATATATTGCCAAATACATTAAAAGAAAACGGAATAGCATTCAACGAAATCGAAGTTTATGAAACCAGCATCACTTCTAAAAAAGTTACTAGTAAGGTAGATGGAATATTGTTTTTCAGTCCATCAGCAGTTGAAAGTTATTTGAAATTAAACACAATAAAAAATGAATTTTGTTTCTGTATCGGTGATACTACCGCCGAAACATTAGAAAAAAATAATATAAATAATATCATTATTGCAGAAAAGCCATCGGTTGAAAACGTCCTCGAAGCCGTAATTTATTATTTTTAAAAAAATTAAAAATGAAGAAAAGTATTTATTTATTATTCTTATTTGGAAGCATCGCTTATTCGCAAGTGACTTTGAGAGTTACACAAATTCCAAATAATACGCCACAAAACGCAACAATTTGTATGCCTTCTAGTTTAAACAATTGGGATGCTGCAGGCAGTGCATTGCAAAATTTAGGAAACGGACAATATCAAATAGAAATACCTGAAGCAATTGGAACGGTGAGTTATAAATTTACTCGTGGAAGTTGGGCAAACGTTGAAGGAAATGCAAACGGAGGATTTTTACCTAATAGAAGTTTCACGTTCACAGGAAACCCTCAAACAATTAATCTAACAATACAAAGTTGGGAAGATATAGGCGCATCTACAAGTACTGCTGCAAGCAATGTATCTATCCTAAGCACTTCTTTTTTCATGCCACAGCTCAATAGATCGCGCAAAATATGGTTGTATCTTCCACCAGATTATTATACTTCCACTAAAACATATCCAGTAATTTACATGCAAGACGGTCAAAACATTTTTGATAATGCCACGTCATTTTCGGGTGAATGGCAAGTAGATGAAACGTTGAATACATTATTTCAACAAGGAAATTATGGTGCTATTGTAGTTGGAATTGATAATGGCGGTACAGAAAGGTTAAACGAATATTCTCCTTGGAACAATCCTGCTTATGGCGGAGGACAAGGCGACTTATATAGCCAGTTCATTGCTGAAACGTTAAAACCTTACATTGATTCTAACTATAGAACAAAACCGCAACCTCAATTTAATGCTTTGATGGGAAGTTCAATGGGAGCATTGATATCGTCATACATTGGTGCAAAATATCCAAATCTTTTTCAAAAAATTGGAAATTTTAGCGCGGCATATTGGTTTGCAAAACCGCAGTTGTTAAATTTTATTGCTACTAATACACAAAACTACTCCAATTCTAGAATGTATTTTGTTGCAGGTTCAAACGAGTCTGCTACTATGGTAACAAATAACAATGAGGTCAAAGATGCTTTTCAAAACAAACAGTTAGCTACAGCAAACACATTAACTAAATACGATAGTTATGGAACTCATACAGAAAGTTATTGGCGAGGCGAATTTGGAGCAGCTTATCTATGGCTTTTTCAAAACGAAACTTTAGCGAACACTTCTTTTCAAAATGACAACGTAATCATTTATAAAACCTTATCAAATCAACTTTTTGTGGAAGGATTAACTACTAGTCAAGAAGTTTTTATCTATTCGATTGATGGCAAAATGGTCGATAAAATTACATTAAATAATGGCTACAATACGTTGAACAATGAATTGCAAAAAGGCATTTATTTCATTAAAAATGCTTCTTTAATTAAAAAAATACTATTATAAAAATGATAAAAAACGATCTATTCCTTCGCGCCTTAAATAACGAAACCGTAGAACGTCCACCAGTTTGGATGATGCGTCAAGCCGGAAGATATTTACCAGAATTCAGAGCATTGCGAGACAAATACGATTTTTTCACTCGTTGCGAAACACCGGAGTTGGCTGCCGAAATTACAGTTCAACCTATCCGAATTGTAAAACCAGATGCTGCTATTTTATTTTCAGATATTTTAGTAGTTCCTCGTGCTATGGGAATTCATGTGGAGTTAAAAGACAATTTGGGACCAATAATTCCAAATCCAATTCGAACCATGGAACAAGTAAACCAAGTTTTTGTTCCAGATGTAAACGAAACGTTGGGCTATGTTTTTGACGCTATTAAATTAACCAAAGAAATGTTGAACGATGAAGTGCCGTTGATTGGTTTTGCAGGTTCGCCTTGGACAATTTTCTGTTACGCAGTAGAAGGAAAAGGTTCCAAAAGTTTTGATACAGCCAAAGGATTTTGTTTCTCCAATCCAGTGGCAGCACATACATTATTACAAAAAATCACAGATACCACGATTTTATATCTAAAGGAAAAAGTAAAAGCAGGTGTCAATGCCGTTCAAATTTTTGATTCTTGGGGCGGAATGCTTTCGCCAGTTGATTATCAAGAATTTTCATGGCAGTACATTAACCAAATAGTAGAAGCATTAGCTGAAGATACCAAAGTGATTGTTTTTGGAAAAGGATGTTGGTTTGCCTTAAATGATATGGCAAAATCCAAAGCATCAGCACTTGGAGTAGATTGGACATGTTCAGCCAGAAATGCTCGTTATTTAACAGGTGGAAAAATCACACTGCAAGGAAATTTCGATCCAAGCCGATTACTTTCGCCAATTCCAACCATCAAAAAAATGGTACACGAAATGATAGACGAATTCGGAAAAGACAACTATATCGTAAACCTTGGCCACGGAATTTTACCAAATATTCCTGTTGATCATGCAAAGGCTTTTATTGAAGCTGTGAAGGAGTATCAAAAGTAAGTTTAGTTATCCTGCAAGGTTTTCAAAACCTTGTAGGTATAAGTAAAACACCAATTAAAAAATGAAATTAGAGTCACTAGAAAAAAACTTTTTTGATAATCCTGCAAGGTTTTCAAAACCTTGTAGGTATAAGTAAAACACTAAGTAAAAATGAAATTAGAGTCACTAGAAAAAAATCATTACTACCATATTTTCAACAGAGGAATAAATGGTTGTACTATTTTTAACAGTAACGAAAACAAAGCCTTTTTCTTAAAACAATTGGATAAATATACAAACGATAAAGTTTCATTTTTTGCCTATTGTTTGATGGACAATCATTTTCATTTTGTTGTAAGAATTGACGAAGATGAAAAACAAGTAACACAACTATTTTCAAATTTTTTTAACTCTTATGTTAAAGCTTTTAACAAACAAAACAATAGAACAGGAAGTCTTTTTGAGAAACATTTTAAAAGAATTCGATTAAAGAATGAGGAATATTTGAGAAGCTTAATAGTATATGTTCATTTAAACCCAACGCATCATTTAGGCTTGGATTTTGAAGAATACAAATTTTCCTCCTATCAAGCTATACTATCAAGTAAAGAAAGTAAGATTAAAAAAAACGAAGTAATGCAGTTGTTTGATGACAAAGAAAATTTTATTTTTTATCATAAACAAAGAAAAGACAAGTTAACCGAAGAGTACACTTTTGAATAAAACAGTAATACCTACAAGGTTTTAAAAACCTTGCAGGAAACATCAATATGAAAAATAAATTCCTTTCCTATATCCAAAACCATTCTGCGGAAAATCAATTCTTTCCTGCGGAAATTAATTTTTGGTCGAAGGAATCTAATTTTCAATCGGCGGAAAGTAATTTTGAACTAACGGAAAATAAATTCAAACCGACGGAAACTCAATTTTGGTTCACGGAAACCAATTTCTACCCGACGGAAAATAACTTCGTATCGGCGGAAATTAATTTATTGCCTGCGGAAGAACATTTTTATTCGGCGGAAACTAATTTCGCATCGGCGGAAACCCTATAAACACTGACATTTGAAATGAAAGACAAATTCCTAAAATACATCCAAAACCTCCAAAACCAAATCACTTCCAAACTAGAAGAAGTCGATGGCGTTGCCAAATTCCGTGAAGACAATTGGGAACGTCCAGAAGGCGGTGGCGGAAGAACGCGAGTTATCGAAAACGGAAATGTTTTTGAAAAAGGCGGCGTAAACATCTCAGCAGTTCACGGAAAATTACCCGATTCTATGCAAAAGTTATTCAACGTTGGTGAAGCTGATTTTTTTGCCTGCGGATTGAGTTTGGTAATTCATCCTAAAAGTCCGATGGTGCCAACGGTTCATGCCAATTGGAGATATTTTGAAATGTACGATGATAACGGAAACGTAATCAATTCTTGGTTTGGTGGCGGACAAGATTTAACACCATATTATTTATTTGAAGAAGACGGAAAGCATTTTCATCAAACGTGTAAAACCGCTTGCGATAAACACTCCCGACGCTTCGGGACAGAGTTTTATCCAAAATATAAAAAACAATGCGATACCTATTTTTGGAACGCTCACAGAAATGAAGCTCGTGGACTTGGCGGATTATTCTTCGATTATTGCAAAGAAACGGAAGAAATGTCAATGGAAGATTGGTACAATTTCGTCACCGAAGTCGGCAACAGTTTTCTAGAAGCCTATGTTCCAATTGTAGAAAAAAGAAAAAATTTAGAATACACAGCCGCACAACGTATGTGGCAAGAAATCCGTCGTGGTCGTTACGTAGAATTCAATTTAGTGCACGACAAAGGAACTTTATTCGGACTAAAAACCAACGGACGAATTGAAAGCATATTAATGTCTTTGCCACCACATGTACAATGGGTTTACGACCATCATCCAGAAGTTGGTAGCGAAGAAGAAAAATTAATTAAAGTATTAGAAAATCCAATTGAATGGGTTTAAGCGCAAAGTTAAAACAACTTTAAACCTTAGACTTTTAAACAATTTAAACAAAATAGTATGTTTCCATTACAAAGAAATCGTCGTTTAAGAGTAAACGAATCCATAAGAAGTTTAGTTCGCGAAACTACATTAAGTCCAAGCGATTTTATGTTTCCAATGTTCATCGCAGAAGGCGAAAATTACAAAGTTGAAATCCCATCAATGCCTGGAATTTTCCGTCGTTCAATAGATTTAACTGTCGAAGAAGTTAAAGAACTTTTCACTTTAGGAATTCGCGCTGTAAACATTTATGTAAAAGTCGATGAAAGCCTAAAAGACAACACCGGAAAAGAAGCTTGGAATCCCAACGGATTGATGCAACGCGCCATCAAAGCAATAAAAACCGCTTGCCCAGAAATGATTGTAATGCCAGATGTTGCTCTTGATCCATATTCCATTTACGGCCACGACGGAATTATTGAAAACGGCGATATCGCCAACGATGCAACCAATGAAGCTTTAGTAAAAATGGCTGTTTCTCACGCACAAGCTGGTGCCGATTTTGTAGCACCAAGCGACATGATGGACGGAAGAGTTTTGCGTTTGCGTCAAGGTCTAGACGCTGCGGGATTTCCAAATGTTGGAATTATGAGCTATTCTGCTAAATACGCTTCGGCATTTTACGGACCATTTCGCGATGCTTTAGATAGCGCGCCAAGAGAAGCCGACGTTGTCGTTCCAAAAGATAAAAAAACCTACCAAATGGATTACGCCAACCGCATCGAAGCTATAAAAGAAGCGTTAATGGATGTAGAAGAAGGCGCCGATATGGTCATGGTAAAACCAGGAATTGCTTATCTTGACATCGTTCGCGAAGTCAAAAACGCTGTGAATGTTCCCGTTACCGTTTTCCATGTTTCGGGCGAATATGCCATGATAAAAGCCGCTTCCGAAAGAGGTTGGCTCGACCATGACAAAATCATGATGGAACAATTAATGTGCATCAAACGCGCTGGAGCAAGCCTAATATCGACTTATTTTGCCAAAGAAGCCGCCATTTTGTTAAACAAAAAATAGGAGCGAATCGTTCGGGATTTATCAGTAATCCATTTTCCTGCTGCCTTTCCAAAGCTCGCCAAAAAAGGCGAGGCTTTTCCCTTGCATCAGGGCTAAAAAGTAAAAGAATTGAATTTTTATAAACATGAAAAAATACCTACTAATCGCTTTAATTACAACATTGGTGTCGTGTAAAAAAGAAACAGAAACCAATTTAGACCAGCCAAAACACGATGAAACTTCGGTTACAGTTTCGGGCGAAGAATTATTTTCAGGCAAAGGAACTTGTACAGCTTGTCATTTACCCGACCAAAAAGTAATTGGTCCAAGCATTACCGAAATTGCCAAAATTTATAAAGAAAAAAACGCCAGCATTGTTTCTTTCCTAAAAGAAGAAGCCGAACCCATCGTTGATCCAAGCCAATATGAAGTAATGAAAGCTAACTTCGCCATCACCAAGCAAATGAGTGATGAAGAACTAAAAGCATTGGAAGAGTATATGTTAAGTTTTGCAAAATAAATCTTTGCGAACCTTGCGCCTTCTTCGTGTACTTTGTGGTAAAAAAATTTTATAGGATGAAAACCTGCTTTATCAATTTACCACTTGGAATTACCAAAATCGTCGGCGATGAAAACGGCATTGCAGAAATAGCCATTTTATCAGAAGGTAACCTTTCCAAAACAATTCCACTAGAATTACAAGAAGCAGTGGCACAACTAAGCGACTATTTTGATGGAAAACGTCAAGACTTCAACTTAAAATTAAACCCAAAAGGAACCGATTTTCAGCAAAAGGTTTGGCAAGAATTACTCCAAATTCCTTTTGGTAAAACCATTTCATATCTCGATTTATCCAAAAAACTCGGTGATGTAAAAGCCATACGTGCTGTTGCTTCTGCTAATGGCAAAAATCCACTTTGGATTGTTGTTCCGTGTCATCGCGTAATTGGAACTGATGGTTCGCTTACAGGATATGCTGGAGGTTTGTGGCGCAAAAAATGGTTGCTAGAACACGAAAAGCCATCAATCCAACAATCATTATTTTAAAAATTTTCTTTCATAATTCAAATAGATTTCCTAATTTTCACTCATTAGTTTTAAAATTAATAGCCATGATTGAAAAAATAAATCTCAACAATATTCTTTTTCTAGACATAGAAACTGTTCCACAAGAGGAAAATTTTAATAGTTTAGATAATGAATTAAAAGAACTTTGGGAACAAAAAACCCAATATCAGCGAAGAGAAGATTTCACTCCTGAAGAGTTTTATGATCGAGCCGGAATTTGGGCTGAATTTGGAAAAATCATCTGTATTTCTGCGGGTTATTTTGTCAATAAAAGTGATATTCGAAACTTTAGGGTAACTTCCTTTTTTGGCGATGAAAAAAAGATTTTAAAGGACTTCTCTAATTTGTTGGATAATTATTTTAATCTAGCACAGCATGTTTTGTGTGGTCATAATGCCAAAGAATTTGATATTCCGTTCATCGCCCGAAGAATGATTATTAATCAAATTGCTATCCCACAAAAACTGAATTTATTTGGAAAAAAGCCATGGGAAATCCCGCATTTGGACACACTAGAGTTATGGAAATTTGGTGATTATAAGCACTTCACTTCTTTAAAATTGCTTACAAAAATTTTAGATATTCCATCCTCAAAAGGTGATATCGATGGCAGTCAAGTTGCTACTGTTTATTATGTTGAAAAAGATATAGACCGCATCGTAACCTATTGTGAAAAAGATGTTATTGCGGTGGCGCAAATATTCTTGAGATTACGACGAGAAGACTTATTAGTTGAAGATGAAATCATCCACGTATAAAAAAAGAGGTCAACTGACCTCTTTTTTTAGTTTCTTTTTAAAACAATTTTCTTAGTAATAGAACCTTGATTGTTTCCTATGTTGACCAAATATATTCCGTCTTGTAAATCTTGAATTTCGAAACTGGTATCTACCTGGTTTGTTTCTTTAGATAAAATTTGTCTTCCTTGAATATCAAATAATCTAATAGTTGCTGTTTCAGATAAAGATGGGATCGTTACGTTAACAATACCTTTACTTGGGTTTGGATAAACACTACTTTTTAAGATGGGGTTTGTCACCACATTTAAAGCTTGTTCAACCCTACACAAATTAATACTAAAATTGTCAATTGTTCCACCATCTTCATTAAAAGGGTCAACAACTCTAAGTGTCCACACACCATCAGCAGGCAAAGAATTTAATGAACTTAATGCTTCAAGTGGCGCAATATTTCCGGAGATAGCTGGTATTCCTGAACACAGTGGTGCGTCACCACTGTCATCTAGAATACAGTTAATATTTCTATTGTTATCACAAGGATTTTCGAATAATTTGATAACTGGACTTCCAATGGAAGCAGGTCCGACCAAAGAAACTATTAAATCACCAATCCATGTGTGAGTAATTCCTAAATTCACATTCATATCGCCGATAGTAAATCCGCCGGAAATTGTTAATGGTACCGAAGCTTCTGAATTCGGAACTACTTCAATAACATTATCAGAATAATCAGTGGCAGTAAAGGTTAAATTACAAACTAAAGTTCCAGTCTCAAAGGAGTAAACTGTCGCGTTGCTAGGAATAGCTGTTCCACAATTATTTTCGGGAATTACTCGCCAGTAATATCTTGTCGCTTGTGATAATCCGTCGATGTCAAATTGTAATTCGTTTATTTGATTATCGACTAAAAGAGGCGAAAAATTTGGAGATAAAGATACTTGAACTCTATAGCTTAATGCATTAGGTTGGTTCGTCCATCTTAGTCTTGTGCTAGTTGATAAACCAGATAAACCATCGGCAGGAGATTGAAGAGCAACAGGCTGAAAGTTGCCGTTAAAAATTCGTAAGGATTTAAATCTCGTTTCTGTTTCTGTCGAACTTGTTCCTCTTATTCCAACAAAATATTCATTAGGAACTACATTTCCTAAATTCGATATAGTCATGGTAACTGTACCGTTAGAATTTCTTGATGAAGGGGAAAATGTGGCAGTAGCTCCTGTTGGCAAATCTACAGCGCTAAAAGTTGTAGTCCCGCTACCTGTTTGCACATAATTGAAAGTATATACAGCGTCCTGATTTGAACAAACTGTTAAATTATCTGAAGTGGAGTTAATGGAAAAAGAAGAGCTTAAACCGGTCACAACTAAGGAGTATTTTTGACTACCTGTAACCAAACTACCTTTGTGTTTTATGGTGATAGTATATGGACCAGCAGCAGGATTGTCTATTTTCACTTGTTCTACATTATCAGCATTATTGTCTCCATTCCTAACAGCAGGACTAGTTGGATCTGTTGTTAGTCTCCATGGATTAAATATGCTTGTGCCTCTTGTAATTCTAATATCTAGATCGTTTACCAATACTCGTCGCGGATTATTTGGTATTGTTATATCAGTAGTTATCTCTCCTGGTAAATCAGTCCATGTTATTGACGCAATTAATGGCGCTGTACCACTCGCATTTACAGTCATAGTATACGTTTGGTTATTATCTAAATTTTCTTCTGATACCCAAGAAGACAAACCATTATTACTGATAGTTTCAGCAGCAAACTTTGTGTTTAATAAACCCCAACCAAAAACAGGATCAGGTCCAATTTGTCCCGCATCATCTGCGGTGTGACATGCTAATCCTTTAAGCGTAGCAGCGCGCATAAAGTTATTAGTCAAATTTTTATAGTGTTGTTGTAAGAGTAGCAAGCTACCAGCGACGTTAGGAGCAGACATTGATGTGCCAGTTGCTTGACCAGTTGCGGTATTAGATGCATTACTTGTTGAAGTTAAATTTGTACCATTACCAGTAATATCTGGTTTTATTCTAAAATCATCTGTTGGACCTTGACTGCTGGAGTCGTTTATAGTTATTGTTCCAGTAACTACTCCATTAGTACCAACAGTAACATCAAGACAGTTGGCAACAGTTAAATTATTTTTTGCTCCTTTTTCCCCTGTAAGTTTATCAAAACCAAAACCTATTGGATCTGTATTGTTTTCGTTTGTTCCTTCATTACCAGCTGACATTACTGCAAGGAAATAAGGTGCATTATATGCCGCTTCATCCCATTCAAAAGACTCATTAAAGTAACCGCCAATATACCATGATGGTAATGTTACGCCCTGACCATTAGTTACAGGGACTCCATAAGAATGATTTGAAACTAGCATTCCTAATTGTGCTTCGGCATAAATCTCGCCTAAATCATTTGTCCAATTAAATGTTCTTGCATTGGCTTCTGGCGCCATTCCTTTCACCGTAGCCGGATTCGCGCTTGCAACCATCGTTCCTGTAACGTGCGTTGCATGGAATATTGATGCGCTGCCAGGGTCATCAACAACCTGAACTCTTCCACCAAAAGCATTGTGGGTTGTTCGTACATTTCCGCCATCCCAAACTCTAGCAGTCATGCCTTGGCCATTTAAGTTCAAGCCAAGTGAACCACCGCTATTCAGATGGTTTACCCTTGTAGCTCGTGCAGCGGCAACATTATCAGTTGTGTAATAAATAGGAATACCTTGTGGAGATATTCTCATTAACTCAGAAATAACGCCATCAGGAGTTTCAACACGAATAGGCCAGTTTTTTTGTAATGCTACAGCGATTGCTTTTTGCTTATCTGCTAATGATTTATTTTTAAAGTAAATCTCTTTTTCTTTAAGTTTAGCTAAATCATAGTTAGCGGTAATCTTTTTCACATCATCTTGGTTTTGCGCAGAAATCCCAAAACTTAAAAATGAAAATGCAAAAAGAAATAGTACATTTTTTTTCATTATGGTTTCAAATAGTTGGTTATAATTTTCAATAATTCACAAATATATAAATACTGTAATAATGTTGACATTTTATTAACAGTTTATTGCTTTATTTTATAATTTGTTTAGCCTATAAAAGACTTTGATGTGATTTTTCAATTGTTATTTTAATTTTATACGGCAGATAGTTAAAAAAAATTGTTTTTATCAAACTTTGATAAATAGTATATTTACCAAAAAACAAATTATGGTTTTAAGTAGATTTTGGCTTGTTATTTTCATTTCATCAATTGGTTTTGTTCTTTTTAGCTTGTTTTCAGGAAATAGCTATACCATAGATAATATCTTGAATGGCAAGAAAGACGATGCAATACTTATTTCAGAAAAGTATCTTCATGAAATTCCAAAATTTATCCAAGACAGTATCGCAAATAGTGATGAGCAAACTTTTATAATTAATCGCACTACTGCAAATCCTGATACAACTTATGTGTATAAAAATAAAACGGTAAAAATATATAGTGGTGTTCAAAAATCAGATGGCTTATTGCCAACCTGCAAAAACACATTGCTAGACTTGATTTTACCACTTATCGCTTATTTGGCTTTTTTCTGTGGCTTAATGGAACTTTTAATCATTTCTGGAGCGTCAGATAAATTAGCAAAAGTATTGAGTCCAGTTTTTGTAAAAGTGTTTCCAAGTATTCCCAAAAATCACCCTTCAATTTCCTATATGACTTTAAACTTTTCAGCAAATTTCTTAGGATTGGATTCGGCGGCTACTCCATTTGGATTAAAGGCAATGCAGAGTTTACAAGAAATAAATCCCGATAAAGACAAAGCAAGTGATGCGCAAATAATGTTTATGTGTCTGCATGCTTCTGGACTTACTTTAATAGCCACTTCAATCATTGGTTATCGAGCCGCTGCAGGTGCTGAAAATCCAGCAGATGTTATGTTGCCGTGTATTATTACCTCATTTATTGGTACAATTGCCGCTTTTTTGATAGTTGGATTGAAACAAAAAATTAATTTCAAAAGCGCCTCTTTAGTTGTTGGATTGATGGTTTTAATTGCTGCAATTATTGGACTGTTGATGTACGTCAACCATTTAGATTTAATAGGCAAAAACTATTTTACCACGAATCTTTCAGCCTTGATATTAGTAGGGATTATTATTTTTACTTTGATTTTTTCATTTTTTAAAGAGAAAAAATTTGGAGAAGCAAATACTACAGTTTACGAAGCCTTTGTGGCTGGCGCCAATAATGGAGTAAAAACTGGAGTCACTATTTTTCCATACGTTCTAGGAATGTTAGTGGCAATTTCCTTGTTTCGTAATAGTGGTTTATTTGAAATTATTAGTAATTGGATTGCTTTTGCTTTCTCAAATATGGGAGTAAGTAAAGAAATCACCGATGCTTTGCCAGTTGCATTACTTAGACCTTTTAGCTCTGCAGGATCACGCGGGTTTTTGATTGATTCGATGAATACTTTTGGCGCCGATTCTATGACAGGAAGATTAAGTAGTATTTTTCAATGTAGCGCCGAAAGCACTTTTTATGTGATTGCTGTTTACTTTGGGTCAGTTAATATAAAAAATACCCGATACGCTTTGGGAACGATGCTACTCGTGGATGTGATTTGCGTGATTACAGCGATTTTTGTGGCAAGATGGTTTTTTTAATTAAAAGTTATAGTGAGACAATTTTTAAAATTAATCAATCACTTTGTTGGTAATAGTATGATGTGGATTTATCATGGAGGTAAAAAATCCATTGATGAGGTTGCAGAAAAAGATAATTCAACATTAGGCTTTATAATTATACTAATTTTACTCCTAGTGACTTTGGGTTTTGAAAATAATTAATAAGATAAGGAATAATTCTAATGTCGTTCACCGAAACCTTTACCGATTTTTATAACCATGTTAAAACTAGTTTAGCTGACGGGACTTTTGCCAAATTAACCCTAGCGAAAACTATTGGAAATACTGATTTGATGAATATTTATGTTCGTCCTATAGTGGAAGAAGGCATTTTAAAATTGGAACTTAAATATAAATTTCAACAAGAAGAACAAGTTGAAATCCATACTATTGATAACGCTAGAGATGTTTTGGTGAATTATATAAATAATCCGTTTTTGTCTGCAATTTTATTTACAGCACAATTCGATTTAATATATAAACTGAATAAAAAACGAGCTGTAAACATTACGGAACAAGTAAATACTTTTGAAAATGCTTCGGAAATTTTGCTAGAATATCTTAATCAATAACCATCTCCGGAATTTCTCCTTCAATAATTAAATCCGCTTCGGTGGAAGCAATGATATGTTCAACTGAAACTCCTGGTGCGCGCTCTATTAGTTTAAATCCTTTTGGAGTGATTTCAAGTACAGCTAATTCGGTCACTACTTTTTTAACACATCCAACACCTGTTAACGGTAAGCTACATTTTTTTAAAATCTTGCTCTCGCCAGCTTTGTTCACATGCATCATGGCTACGATAATATTTTCTGCCGAAGCTACTAAATCCATCGCGCCGCCCATTCCTTTTACCATTTTTCCTGGAATTTTCCAATTGGCAATATCGCCGTTTTCGGAAACTTCCATCGCGCCAAGAATAGTTAAATCTACTTTCTGACTTCTAATCATACCAAAACTAAATGCCGAATCGAAAAAACTGGCTCCAGGTAAAGTAGTTATAGTTTGTTTTCCTGCGTTGATAATATCGGCATCTTCTTCACCTTCAAAAGGGAATGGTCCCATTCCGAGGACTCCATTTTCACTTTGAAATTCAAC
Source organism: Flavobacterium aureirubrum (assembly GCF_038739835.1). Classification (NCBI taxonomy): domain Bacteria; kingdom Pseudomonadati; phylum Bacteroidota; class Flavobacteriia; order Flavobacteriales; family Flavobacteriaceae; genus Flavobacterium; species Flavobacterium aureirubrum. Next base: position 6,713 of record NZ_JBCGDO010000002.1, on the reverse strand, counting down.
TGAAATATCGTTACGAACATAGTTGGCCACTAAGGTTGGAATTCCTATTCCAAGATTAACATAATAACCATCTTTTACTTCTTTGGCTATTCGTTTTGCAATGTCATTTTTATCTAAAGCCATGATTATTCTCTTTTTCTGGTAGTTCGTTGCTCAATTCTTTTCTCAAATTTCTCTCCTTTAAATATGCGTTGCACCATGATGCCTGGAATGTGAATTTCATTTGGATCTAGTGAACCAACAGGTAATAGTTCTTCTACTTCGGCAATGGTGATTTTTCCAGCGCCAGCCATACAAGCGTTAAAATTTCGAGCTGTTCCTTTGAAAATAAGGTTTCCTGCTTCGTCACCTTTCCATGCTTTTACAATAGAAAAATCAGCTTTGTAGGCCAATTCCATGATGTGCATTTTGCCGTTGAATTCACGAGATTCTTTCCCTTCGGCCACTTCGGTTCCAAAACCTGCAGGCGTAAAGAAAGCTGGAATTCCAGCTTGTGCAGCGCGACATTTTTCGGCCAATGTTCCTTGAGGTGTTAATTCTACATCCAATTCGCTCGAAAGCATTTGACGTTCGAATTCAGCATTTTCTCCTACGTAGGATGAAATCATTTTTTTGATTTGTCTTTTTTGGAGCAATAAGCCCAATCCAAAATCATCAACACCAGCATTATTTGAAATACAGGTTAGACCTGTTGTTCCTTTTTTCACCAATTCGGCAATACTATTTTCGGGAATTCCACAAAGTCCAAATCCACCTAGCATGATAGTCATGTTGTCTTCTATGCCTTGTAATGCTTCTTGAACGGAATTTAATTTTTTGTTTATCATATTCTTTTTTTTAGCCCTGATGGTAGCGACATCCTTTTGTCTCGTTTTTTAGAGACAAAAGATATAGCGTACAGCAGGAATCAGCTCCAAATTTATAATCCAAATTCTTCTGTATTTTGTTCTTCTTCAATAGGAACTGCGGTTGAGTCTGCTATGGTATCTCGTTTTCGCTCGTAGCAATCTACTTTTATAGATAGATTATCTGGTCTTTGGAATGGGTCTTTAGAAACCTGTAAATCTGGATCTTCATAACATTTTTTCATCATATAACCCCAGATTGGAAGTGCTGCGGTTGCGCCTTGACCATAAGTTATACCTTTGAAACGTGCTGAACGATCTTCGCAGCCTACCCAAACGCCAGTTACAAGATTTGGAACCATTCCGATAAACCATCCATCAGATTGATTTTGAGAAGTTCCGGTTTTCCCCGCAATAGGATTTGTAAACATGTAAGGATAACCCGTCCAACGGTTGTCGCCACTTCCACCACCTTGAGTTCGTAATCTAACACCTGAACCAGATTCGGTTACACCTTCTAATAATTTAATTACTGCATAAGCAATATCTTTGTTCAACACATCGTGCGATTCTGGAACAGGTTCATAGAGCACAACACCGTTTTTATCTTCAATTCTGCTGATAAATTGTGGTTTGATATACACACCTTGATTGGCAAATGTACTATAGGCAGCAACCATATCTTCAACAGTAATATCAACAGCACCTAATGCTATCGAAGGTTGAATAGGAATTTCAGAATTTACGCCGAGTTTTTCGGTCATCGTAACAACAGCTTCCGGACCAGTTTTGTCAATTAATTTTGCCGAAACCGTATTGATTGAAAGTGCCAAAGCACGTTTTAAAGTAACCATTCCTCTATATTGTCTATCAGAGTTTTTAGGTTCCCAATCTTCTGTTACATTATGTTTTCCTTTATGTATCATGAACGGACTGTCAATAATAGTGTCACAAGGCGACATTCCTAGTTGTTCGATAGCTGTGGCGTAAACAAAAGGTTTGAAAGTCGAACCAACTTGACGCGCGCCTTGACCAACGTGATCATATTGAAAATATTTGTAGTCAATTCCTCCAACCCAAGCTTTGATGTGTCCTGTTTGTGGTTCCATTGACATTAATCCGGCTTGCAGGAAATGTTTATAATATCTGATAGAGTCTAAAGGTGTCATTAAAGTATCGATTTCACCTTTCCATGAAAAAATTTTCATTTTGGTTTTTACGCCAAAAGAAGCTATTATTTCTTCATCTGATTTTTCTAAATCTTTTAGAACTCTCCATCGCTCTGAATTTTTCATTGCTTTGTCGATAATAGTTTTTGTCTCGGCATCAGTGATATTGACAAACGGTGCGTTCTTGTTGGTTTTTTGTTCATTGAAAAACTCTTGTTGTAAATTTTTCATGTGAGCTTGAACTGCTTCTTCTGCATGCTCTTGAATTTTAGAGTCTATGGTTGTGTAAATTTTCAATCCATCGCTATAAATATCGTAATCGCTACCATCAGATTTTTTATTTTCTTTAGCCCAATTTTTCATGTATTCTCGAAGATATTCTCTGAAATAAGTAGCCGTCCCTTCTTTGTGGCTTTCGGGACGAAAGTTCAAAATTATTGGTTTTTGTTCTAGAGTATCTTTTGCCTGTTCGCTAAGCGCACCGTTTCTCACCATTTGACCTAAAACGGTATTGCGTCGTAATCGAACTTTTTCAAGTCGTCTTAAAGGGTTGTATAGCGAAGGATTTTTTAACATTCCTACAAACATGGCGGCTTCATCAATAGTTAAATCTCTTGGTTCTTTTCCAAAATAAACTTTAGCTGCAGAACGTATTCCGACAGCCGTATTGACGAAATCGGCTTTGTTGAGGTACATAGAAATGATTTCGTTTTTAGTATATTGTCTTTCAAGTTTGATAGCAATGATCCATTCCTTTACTTTTTGAATAATACGAAAAGGTTTAAAACTTGACCCTTCACCATGAAATAATAATTTAGCTAATTGTTGGGTTAACGTACTTGCACCACCATCTGACCCGAGTTTTAACGCCGCGCCCAAAGTTCTTCGGGCATCAATTCCTGAATGCTCGTAAAAGCGCTCATCTTCTGTAGCTACTAATGCTTTTACAATACTTGGTGGTAAATCTTCAAATTTTATTGGGGTTCTGTTTTCGTTGTAGAATTTACCTATAGTAACGCCATCAGAAGAAATAACTTCAGTAGCCAAATTTGACTCTGGATTTTCTAAATCTTCAAAGGAAGGCATGCTACCGAAAAATCCCCATGAAGCTAAGGTGAAAAATAAAATCATGACACCAAATCCATACAAAAATAACTTCCAAAATTTCTTTTTGTAATAAGAGATGTCTTTGATGGTGGTATTGTTTTTTTGTGCCATACTATTTATTCTACAGATTCTATTCTAAAACCTACATCTGAAACACCATCTAGTGATGAAACGCCAGCTATTTTTCCTGTTTGTCGCACTGCGTGTTTGATGTGAATTTTATATATTCCTTTTTGAGTGAAGCTTACTTTATCTTTATAAAATAGTTTACTTTCCTTAATGTCTGTAAAACCTTCTCCAAGAAGTGTGCCGTCAGGATTGGTCATTTGGTATTCTAGCGTATCAACTTTTATTTTTTTATTGGGTTGTTCCAACGAAACGATTAAGAACAAATTGTTAAAGGGATAGTCATCATTATTTCTAATATTGACATATAAATTATAGGTTTTTTTCGCCTCTAATTTTGGTAACTCAAAAGAAATAATACTGTCTTTATGCCACGAATTTCCAACAGATTTATACTCGTCAAATACTCTTTCTTTATCACAAGAAATGACCAATAAACACAGACAAATAATAATGAAACTATTTTTTATCTTCATTTTTTTTAAAAATTATAGGTCTTTTATCTTTAGGCTTTTGATTTTGTATTTTATTTGGCTCTGTGTTTTGATTTTGAACTTTCGCTTTGTTTTTATTTCTGTTTTTACTTTTACTTTTTCTAGGTTGATCAAAACGAGTTAAACTTTCTTGACCCATTGCATTATTGAAATCTTTTTCAGGTTGTGCAGCAATTTCAAGGGCGAAATCTTCTAGTGAACTTACTTTTATCCCTTGTTTATTTTGCGTAATAATTTCACGAACTTGTTCTATTTTCAAAACGTGCCAATTGGCAAAATTATCGAAATAGGCAAACCACATTAGTCCTTTAAAAATATCTTGCTTTTGACAAACGGCATCACCTTTTTCTGTTTTTAATTTGGTTTCAAAATCGGGAAAACCTTTTAACGCATCAAGGTAAGTGTCTAATTCGTAGTTTAAACAACACTTTAATTTTCCGCATTGACCGGCAAGTTTTTGAGGATTAAGCGATAATTGTTGGTATCGTGCAGCAGAAGTGTTAACACTTCTAAAATCAGTTAACCATGTTGAACAGCATAATTCTCTTCCACACGAACCAATTCCACCAAGGCGCGAGGCTTCTTGACGGAAACCAACTTGTTTCATCTCAATTCTAGTATTGAATTCACGTGCGTAATCTTTTATCAATAGTCGAAAATCAACCCTATCGTTTGCCGTGTAATAAAATGTAACTTTTGAACCGTCACCTTGAAACTCAATATCGGAAATTTTCATTTCAAGTTTGTGTGCAATCGCCAACTCACGTGCTTTCACCTTCATTTTTTCTTCCTTGTCGCGAGACTCGCTCCAAATGTCAATGTCTCTTTGCGAAGCTTTTCGGTATATTTTTGGAATTTCGTTGCTAGTGTGATTGACTCCCTTTTTCTTCATTTGAATTTTTACCAATTCGCCTGTAAGAGTAACAATTCCAACATCATGACCAGGAGAAGCTTCTGTAGCAACAATGTCTCCGATACTTAAAGTAAGCTTCTCGGTATTGCGATAAAATTCTTTTCTGCCGTTTTTAAAACGCACTTCAACACAGTCAAAAGGAGTTTCGCCATTGGGTAAACTCATGTTGGCTAACCAGTCGAAAACCGTTAATTTGTTGCAGCTATCGGTGCCGCAAGTCCCATTATTTTTGCAACCTTTTGGCGCACTACCATCAGATGTTGAACAACTTTGACAAGCCATAATTATATATAAGGTGTTGCTTATTGCAACTTATAATTCATAAAACGATTAATTGGTAAAGATAGTATTTTTAAAAAATAAATTCCAATTAAATAAAATTCAAATTCCAATATTCAAATTCCAAATTCCAAGATGTTATTCTAAAATTTTGTATACTTTATCGGATAATCGAATTCTAAAAGGCACTTTTAAAGTAACTTTATCGCCACCTTTTGCTGTTGAACTGTCGTTACCATTAACTAGCATTTTCTCTAAAATTAATTCCTGATTTCCAGTTGTTGGTCCAGAAATTAAAATTGTATCGCCTGTCTTTAATTCGTTATTTTCAATTACAAAAAGTCCAACTTGCGCTTTTACATAATAATGTTGTACTTTACCAAGAAGCACTTTTTTGTCGCGACGCTTCAAGGTAATCTTTTGACGAATATCATTGGAATTCTGCACTTTTGCTAAAGCGATATCCGAAAGTTCACCTGAGAGCTTAAATTTCAAATTTTCTGATTTTCCTTTGCGGAACACTTTATTTCCAACTTGTTTTCCGCGACGTAACTTTACTTGATCGGCCAAAGGTAAATGCGTAGTTTCTAGACATTCGGTTGAACAACAATTTTCCATAGTTGCTTTGCATTCGTCACATTGAATGAAGAGTAAATGACAACCATCGTTCAAACAATTGGTGTGATTGTCGCAAGGTTTTCCACATTGATGACATTGTGAAACGATATCGTCTGTAATTCTTTCGCCTAATCGATGGTCGAAAACGAAGTTCTTTCCTATGAATTTACTTTCGATGTTTTCTTCCTTAATTTGCTTGGCATAATTGATGATTCCGCCTTCTAATTGGAATACATTTTTAAAACCTTGGTGTTTAAAATACGCGGAAGCTTTTTCACAACGAATTCCTCCTGTGCAATACATCACGAGATTTTTATCTTCTTTAAAATCTTTTAATTGCTCGTTTATAATTGGTAAACTTTCACGAAAAGTCTCCACATCAGGGGTAATGGCACCTTTAAAATGACCAATTTCACTTTCGTAATGATTTCTAAAATCGACTACAATCGTGTTTGGATCTTCTAAAATTTCGTTGAATTCTTTTGCTTTTAAATGCACGCCAATGTTGGTTACATCAAAAGTTTCATCGTTCAAACCGTCGGCTACAATTTTGTCTCGAACTTTTACGGTCAATTTCAAAAAAGAATGGTCGTCATGTTCAACGGCTACATTTAATCGAATGCCTCGCATGAAGTCATAAACTTCTAAAGTTTCGCGAAAAGCTTCCATGTTTTCGGCAGGAATACTCATTTGAGCATTAATTCCTTCTTTGGCTACATACGTTCGACCAAGAGCATCGAGTTTATTCCATTGGATAAATAAATCATCGCGAAATTTTTTGGGATCTTCAATTTTGGCATACGCATAGAAAGATAATGTAAGACGTTGTTTTCCGGCTTCATCAATTAATTGGGCTCTTTCTTCTGCGCTTAAGGTGTTATACAGTTGCATGCTATAAACGTTTTTAGCGTCGCACTTTAGTGCGTTGTTACAGAAATATGTTTTGAATTCTAAATGGAAGAATTTGTAGGCAAATGTATCACTATAAAATAATTAAAAAAAGTAGGGTAAAAAAAATGTTAATTGTTTAATTAGAACCCGTTGGGTGTAATTATTTGAAGTAAAATAAATTGATTAGATATTGGTCAAGATACTGAAATGCAGTATCTTGAAGTCGTAAAACAAACAATATCTATGTCAAATATAGTAAAAAAATATTTAA